>JBLNEJ010000366.1:0-12086 GCA_050262535.1 Clostridia bacterium | reverse complement strand
TTCGGTGATGATTTCAAAGCTTTTTTCCTCGATCTCCTGCGGTTGCACCGTCAGCGGCTTGAATTCGGTATGAAAGGATGACGACATATGATTACCTCCTTGTCGGGGTCGGATATTTCGTTGCAAGACTGTCCAAAACAGCGGCAAAATCGCTGTAACACGCGCCATACGCCAGCTTCGGACGGTCGATCATGATCGTGAAAATGCCCATCTCAAGCGCTGCATCCAGCTTTTCGTCCACTGCGCCCACCTGACCGCTTTCTTTGGTGATCATCACGTCCACACCGTAATGCCGATACAGCGCCGCATTCAGCTCTTTGGAAAACGGCCCTTGCATAGCGACGATGTTTTTTTGCTCCACGCCCAGCGCATCGCATTTTTCCATGTTGTCCAAACGCGGCAGCATGCGGGCGACCAGTCTGATGTCCGGGTCCTCCAGCAAATGCTTGGTGAAAATGCCAAGCGTTTTGCTGCCTGTTGTTAGCATTACGACGCCTTTTCGCTCCTTGGCGGCAAGTGCGGCTGCTTCGTAGTCCGCCACCATTTGTACCAACGGATGGTTTACATATTCCCGCGTCTCCCGCTCATAGCGCAGGTATGGAACGCCGAGCTGTTCGGCGCATGCCATCGCGTTTTTCGACGCTTCCTCAGCAAACGGATGGGTCGCGTCAACGATCACCTTCACTTCGCGCTCGCAGGCAAAATTGACCATCTGCTCAAGCGGCAGCCGTCCGATGCGCGTCTCGATGCCTTGCTCATGCAGGCTTTTGGCGGCGGAGTCGGTTACCACCGCAGCGACCAGCGGGTAGCCTTGCTCCTTGAGCAGAACCGCCAGTTCGCGGGCATCGCTCGTTCCGGCGAGGAAGAGGATCATGAGCGGACCTCCTTTTGTTGGGGGGCATGGTGAGTGTGCTCGGAGTCGCTGCTGTCCTCGTCGTTGTGGTTGTGACCGTGGTCGTGGCAGTTTCCATGATCATGGCTATGCCCATGTTCGTGACTATGCTCATGCCCATGCTCGTGATCATGATGATGGTGGTGATCCACTGCAGCCAGCTTGCGGAAAGCACACATATCGCAGTTGACGAACGCGCGCCCCTGCAGCGCCTCCAGCGCCCGCTCCGCCACCAGCTCTTTCAAATGCTCGTGGAATCCGAGAAACTCCGCAAGTTCAACCCGTACCTCGGGATTACGCTGGCGAAATGCAGCAAGCTCATCCTCCAGCCGATTCATCAGCACGCCGGTAAACAGCAGATAAGGCAGCACGTAGATCGTTTTGGCACCACCGCGCATGCAGCGCTCCAGCCCTTCCGCGGGCGTTGGCCGGGTAACGCCCATGAAAGCAAAATCAAGATCAGCCACCCCGGACGATTCCCACAGCAACCGTCCGATTTTGTACAAGTCGCTGTTCGCGTCCCCATCGCTGGAGCCCCGTCCCACCAGCAAAATTGCGCTGTCGGATCGCTCCTGCCGAGAATGCCCTTGTTCTTCGGCCCGCTTCAGCCGATCCAGCAAAATCTCGATCACATTCTCATGAATGCCAATCGGTCTGCCATAGCTGAATTCCACATGCGGGTACTGCTCCTTGGCATGATCGAGCTCATGCGGGATATGCAGCTTGGCATGCCCAGCGGAGAAAAGCATGATTGGCACAGCTGCAACCCGGGTAGCCCCCCGCTCGACACAGCGGTGAATGCCCGTCGCAATCGTCGGTGTGGTCAGCTCCAAAAAACACGTTTCAAAAATAGGCACATCCGTCCGTTCCTTGAGCACCTGCTCCACCAGTCGGGTAAATGCAAGCAACTGCTCGTTGCCCGCCTGCTCTCTGCTGCCATGTCCGATAAACAAAATCGCGTCCATACGATGCCTCCCTACTCGCCGCACGCCGACTCAATGACGAGCGGCGCGACATAGTCTTCATGTTTGTAGCCGGAAACCTGCCCAACTCGTTTGAAAAACTTGTGGAACCGCTCATCCACATGCCCTTTTGCCTTGTACTCCGCCACAATCCGCTCCACCGTCTCCACGATCTCCTCTGGGGGGATGCCCTCGGCGACCCGCTGGCCGGGATGTGCGCTGCGGCTGATCCGCTTTCCTCCCAGGAACAGGTCAAACGCTCCCCGGCGATAAACCAGTCCGATATCCTCAAGCACCGCACCGTAACAGGCCATGCCGCAGCCATTCACCCCGATCTTCAGCTCCTTTGGCATCGCCACGCCATCCAGAGCATGTGCCAGCGCTTCTGCGTACGGGATGGACTCATCCTTTTCCAGATCGCAAAAATCACACGCCTTTACCTGCGCCACCTGCCCGATTGGAGACAGCTGAAAGCCTGCTTCCTTCAGCTGGGAAACAACCTCGTCCGGTGTTACATTCGGCAGCTTCAGCAAAATCTGGTGCTCCGGCGTGTACAGCATCTCGCCCCCCTCCTCGGTCAAATCGGCGAGCAGCCGCATTTGCTGAGAGGTAAACCGTTTGTCTGCCACTCCCGGCGATACGCCCACTTCAAAAATTTCCACCAAGCCCGTCTCAGGCGCCATTTGCAAGCTGACACTGGGATGAGTAACCCTGGCACCTTCAGGATTAAGGCAGGCGAGCGCTTCCAATGCCAGGGCAAACACGTCCTGATTTCGCAGCGGTTCGTTTTGTTCCGCGAACTGAATCCGCTGTGGCCGCTCTCCTTCCAACTGACAGACCGCCTGCGGACGAATCGGTTCATCGTCCCGGTCTTCCTCCCAATCTTCCTCTGCTTCCTCCGCCTCCATCATGCTGTTCAACGCCCACGGCTCCGCCTCTGCCTGCAACCGCTGATGTGGCTTGAGCGGCTGTTCGTCCCGCACCAACGTGTACTTGCGCTGATAGCCGCGCGGGGTGATCATTTTGCCGTCATATACAAACGTCGTCGAGTTGCCGATGATGACCGTCGTGAGCATCCCGATATCATGCTCCAGCATGTCAGCAAGCCGTGTCAGTACGACCTGCTCCCGGTCGCGATAGGCGCTTTTGACCAAGCCTACAGGCGTATCCGGCGAGCGATAGCGCAACAAAATCTGCTGCGTCTCCACGATCTGGCGTGTCCTGCGCCCACTGCGCGGATTGTACAACGCGATGACGAAATCAGCAGATGCCGCCGCCTCCACCCGTTTGGCAATCGTTGCCCATGGTGTCAAATGGTCGCTCAGGCTGATCGTGCAGGCGTCGTGCATCACGGGTGCCCCCAAGAGCGATGCGCACGATTGAATCGCCGAAATGCCCGGAATGACTTCAACCTCGATCCCTGTCTCGACGCGCCAGCCTTTTTCCACGAGCACTTCGTACACGAGCCCGGCCATGCCGTATACACCCGCATCACCGCTGGAAATAACGGCGACCACCTTGCCTGCTTCCGCCTGCCGCACCGCTTCCTGCGCACGGCTTACCTCTTCCGTCATCCCGGTTCTGACAATCTCCTGTTCGGTCAAAAGGCCGCGGATCAGATCGACATACGTGTTGTAACCAATAATGCTGTCGCTCTCCTCAATCGCTTGCCGTGCCCGAAAAGTCAGATGATCAAAATGTCCGGGGCCAAAGCCGATCAGCAAAATCTTCCCCTTCGTTCCGTTTTTCCCGTTGTGGTCCGCCACGCTTCGCTCCTCCTTTTCCTGTGAAAAAATAAAAAACACTTTCTTTCGCCCGCAAGCAAAAGAAAGTGTTCGTTATGAGTATAAAAAAACATTGTCCACATGAAATGACGGAACACGTCCGCACCGAATCAGCGGTCACCTTGCTGCTATCCAGCCTTCAGCAAAAACCCCGATCCATTCGCAAACGTCACATGCCTGCTGTACAAGCATCCTTCCATCAGGACAACCCTCATAACACCTTCCTATCGCTCGTAGGTCAAACGGTGTCGTTAGATTAAGGAGGGTATCCTGACTTTTGGATCGACGCAATTCGCTCCCGGCCTTCCCGGATGTTTCATCCAGTGACCGAAGGAGTGCTCCCCAATTACAGTGGCGGGACCGTGCCGGATTCTCACCGGCTTCCCCTACATGATCTCATCTATACGCAGACAGACCATTCCTTATCTCTTCGAATATGTAATTGTATCAATCATATCGGAGACGAATTTGCGTGTCCATCTTTTTCTTGTCGGCTAGACGCATCCAGATGCATTCTGTCCTATTGCCGCCTTGCTGTTCATTGAAATACGTGCACCACCACCCTTATACTGAAGAAAAGCTTGCCAATAATCGAACATGAACAACCGGCAAAGGGAGTGGAGATACGGTGAGAATTCATTATTTGCAAAATGATCCAATGGCCGTTCCGGGACTGATTGAGCAATGGGCAACCCAAAAGCGACATCCTCTTACCGGAACACGCGTCTATGAAGGCGAATCGTTTCCCGCGCTTGACTCGTTTGATCTGTTGATCATTTTGGGCGGACGAATGGGTGCCTACGAGGAAGCGCAATACCCTTGGCTGATCGCAGAAAAAGCATACATCCGCGAAGCCATTTTCCAAAACAAGTTCGTACTCGGGATTTGTCTCGGTGTCCAGCTGATGGCCGAAGCTTTAGGCGGGAAAGCCATTCCCCATGAACACAAGGAAGTTGGCTGGTGGCCGATCCAGCTCAATGCAGACGCTGCCAATGCCGAGCTACTGCAAGGCTTACCTCCACAGTTTTGTGCTTTTCAATGTCACGGTGATACGTTTCACCTTCCTGCAGGAGCGGTTTTGTTGGCCGGAAACAACGCCTGCGCCAATCAATCGTTCCTTTACGGACGACGTGCACTGGGAGTGCAATTTCATCCCGAGGTCGATCATGGGATTACAACCATGTGGACACAGCAGTTTCAAGACGACCTGAAGGAAGGCCCGTTTTCGCAGACGATTGAAGCGATGGTCAATCAGCCCGCCTGCCTGGAGCAAGGAAAAGAGGTCATGTTCACGATTCTGAACAATTTTGAACGTTGCATCGATCATGAGGCTGCTTCGGCTTGAAACTGACCATCATCTGGAAGCTTGGAGGTGAACACGATCGAAGATTACGCGCAGAATTCACTTGAGTTACTGGCAGCCGTTATCGCCAACTGGAACCAAATGCAAACGAGCAGCATGGATGAGGCAGGGGAAGATGCAGAGCGATTCGAGACCTCTTTCTATCAATGGATCGAACAGGTGCGCAAATGGTATGAGAGCCTGGACAAAAAACCGGCAGATTTGGCTGAAGCGCTGGAACTGCCGCTGGTCGTCAAAATCGCTGAAATTCTTCCCATCGCGCTGTACCTGAATTTTGAAACCGAGCTGGAGCTGATGATCGAAGGGATCGAGCGCGCCGTGGATGAAAAGTATGATTAGGGTAGGCATTTGGCAGGACTATCCGGACCAACAGCGAATCAGGGTTGCATGAGCAGAACACGCGCTTCTGCCAGGCAATCCTGTTTTGTTGTACATACTTGTTCCGGGAGGTTCAAAAATGGCTCGTAAGCTTGAAGAATGGATTGTCGAGGCAACAATCGACCAATTGCAGTCCGCAATGGAATCTGGCGAAATCAGCGCAGAAGCCTTAACCATGGCATATTTGGCAAGGATTGAACGGTATGATGGGAAAATCAACTCCATCCTCGAAATCAACCCCGATGCGCTCGACATCGCCCGTGCTCTTGACCGCGAGCGCAAAGAAACCGGCAGTCGCAGCAAGCTGCATGGCATCCCCATCCTGCTCAAGGACAACATCGACACGCACGACCGAATGCATACAAGCGCAGGCTCGCTCGCCCTCGCCGATTCGTATGCTGCCAAGGACTCATGCGTCGCGTCCAAACTGCGGGAAGCAGGTGCCATTTTGCTCGGAAAAACAAACATGACAGAATGGGCCAACTTCATGTCAAATCTGATGCCTTCCGGCCATAGCTCAAGAGGCGGACAAGTGCGCAATCCGTATGGCCCCGATGAGATTTTCGTAGGCGGCTCCAGCTCGGGCTCGGGTGCAGCGGTTGCTGCCAACTTTGCTGCCGCCGCCATTGGCACAGAAACGTCCGGCTCGATCATCAGCCCGTCCATCCAGCACAGTCTTGTCGGCATCAAGCCGACGATCGGTCTCGTGAGCCGCTCTGGCATCATCCCGATATCCCACAGCCAGGATTCAGCCGGACCGATCGCCCGCACCGTCACGGACGCGGCGATTGTGCTTGGTGCCATCACCGGAGTCGATGAGCGGGATGCGGCGACCTTCCCCAGTGAAGGACGAGCTTTTCAGAACTACACGCAGTTTTTGGATGCCGACTATTTACAGCAGGCGCGTATCGGGATTCCCCGTTTTTACTACAACCATCTGGACGAAGCCCGGCTTGCCATCCTCGAAGCGGTGATTGCCGTTTTGAAGGAAAAAGGCGCGACGATTATTGATCCCGTTTCACTGCCATGTGAGCAGAACGAGTGGGATTACACGGTGCTCCGATATGAATTCAAGAAGGACTTGAACGACTATTTGTCCACTGTTGCCGATCACGTGCCTGTTCACACGCTGCGGGATGTGATTGCCTTTAACGAGTCGCATGCGGAGGAAGCCAAGCGCTATGGGCAGGACATCCTCACCTGGTCGGAGGAAACAAGCGGAACGCTTACCGAGCAAGAGTATATAGACAGTAAAGCGAAAAATTTGGAGTTGGCCCGCAGGCAGGGTATCGACCATGCGCTTGAGCAGCATCAGCTCGATGCCCTGCTCTTTCTCGGGATTGAAGGCGGCTCCGATCTGGCAGCACGCGCCGGCTATCCGCTGATCACAGTGCCGGCAGGCTATGCGGCAACTGGGGTCCCCAGTCATGACGGACTTTTGACGAAAGGGCCTCAGGGTGTGACATTCGTCGGAACGGCCTACAGCGAACCAACGTTGTTCAAGATCGCCTACGGGTTTGAGCAGGCAACGAAACATCGGCTTGTACCGGAGCTTGACTAACGGAAAAAGCAGAAGGAACAGCGCAGCGATGCTGTTGTCCCTTCTGCTTTTTCGTTCAATTACTTCGAACGAATTCCCTTCCAACTACTTGTTGAATTGTTGACGGGATGGTCGCCCATGTCCCACCGTGCGCTTCAAGAAATATAACAGCATCTATAACATTTGTTGGTTTTGCTCCAAGCCTGTTGTTCGTATACTTGCAAAAGGAAGGAGATGTGACTGCCCGATGACTCAGATGACTCAACGCCTCACTCATATGATCCGTCGCATTGGCCTTACCCTGTTGGCTGGGGTGTTTCTTGGCATCTTTACGGGGATTGCGGCACGCCTGATCATGCGGATCGTGGCAATCGTATATCCGGAGCGTTTTCAAGGGTTCACGTTGGAAGGAACAGGCATTCTTTTGCTATTCGGAACAGGAATCAGCTTGGCAATGAGTTTGCTGTTTTCCGTGCTCAAAGCTCGCCTGTCGAGATCATGGGTGAAACAGGGGCTGATTTTTGGCTTCCTGCTTTTGCTCTGTTTTGGCATTCCGCTTTTTTGTCTGCACGCTGACGGGGAGCTGGCAGGCCCTCAGCGATTGCTCGGAATCAGTTTGTTTCTGCCACTGATTGTTATCAGCAGCTTGCTACTAGCCAAAGTTGTCCACACGCTGGAAAACAAGATGCCTTCTACCAAATCCGTTGCTATGGTGCACTATGCAAGCTTCACTCTATTGATCCTTCCAGCGATACTCTTTCTCGTTAATCTGGTTTCTTCCGTCCTGACCAGCCTGCAGAAATTTTAGAGCATTTGAAAAAGGGAAACAGGCCCAAACACGCAAAAAAAGGAGGGCACTTACGCCCCCCTTTCCTCTTCATGCGGCTTGCTAATTTCATCAAACGCTTCTTCCCGAATGAACTTGACGACCTTCACAATAATCCAGATGGCCGTAATCGACACGCCAAGCGACGACAGGATAAAGAACGTATCCGTCATCCAGGCAAACGGTCCGGACAACGGCGGGAACGATGCGGTCGAGCCAGTCACCTTGTGGTAGATGACAAGTCCGAACAGCACAGCCCACAGGCTACCCAGGAAGACCAGATCCTTGTTAGAGACCTTCGCCCGCTTCCCTTCAAAAATCTCCCGAAACGCCACCGACATGCTCTCCGGCTTGTAAGTGGTCAGAAGGCTGATTCCCCCAAACAGGATGATCGCCACAATCGTCCCCCAGAAAATAACCGGAATCCCGAAAAACCCGGTTCCCCCGATGGCTGCAAACGGTCCGCCCGCGGCCATCATCAGGATGAACGTAATGATTGAATTCACAAGGCAGCCCCAAAACGCTGCTTTTTCCGTCAGACGCTTCCAGAAGACACCGAGGATCACGACTGGTGCCAGCGAGGTGACGAGCACCATCTGGACGGCAATCGCTGCCGCAACGATTCCGCTTGACGAAATGAACGGGCCAAACGACAGGGCAGCCAGGCAGATGACGGCCGTAAACACTTTCGACCAAAAGATTTGACGTCCTGCTGCCAGGTCCGGCTTCAGCTTAAGCATGAAGTTTTTCACCAAAATGCTGCTGCCCGCATTCAAATACGTGGAGATGGTGGACATAGCCGCAGCGGCAACGGCGGAGACGACAAGTGCCGCACCCGCAATCGGGAACGTCTCGTTCACCATGCGGATGACAACCTCATCCGTATTCGTCAGGCCGGGGACAAAAATCACGCCATACACCCCGATCAGCACGAGCACGATGTTATTAAAGTAGTCGATGCCAAAAAATGCGTAAGCTCCCTTGCGCCCCTCTTCCATGCTGCGCGCTGCCAGCATCCGTTGCGCAAACCCAAGGTCAACCGGAATCCACAGCGATGTCGCCATGATAAAGGCAAGCAATCCAAGAATCGAATCCATCCCCGGCGGCAGCTTGAAAATGTCGGTAAAGCCCGCATACAGGTTGAAGCCCTCCGCCGCCTTGGACAAGGTGTAGCCATCCGCACCGAGATAACCGGAAAAGAATGAAGTAAAGAAACCGTATTTGAATAAGAGCAGGAAGAACAATATGCTAACACCCAAAATAATGATCAGCATCTGTACGGCATCCGTCACGACAACCGCGCGCAAACCGCCGCTGATGGTATAAATAACCGTAACAACCGCAATGATCAGGATGGCGATCGTCCAGGAAAGACCCGTGATGACCTCAACCAGAAGGGACGCGCCAAACAGCGACAATGCGGTGACAAATACCGCCCAAACGACCTGCCAGGCCGAAACAAGATAAGCCAGGCGATTGCTCCCCGGAAAGCGTTCATAGACGAAATCGCTTATCGTAGAAAGATTCAGATTTCTCAGCCGCACGCCGATTCGCGGCAGCAGCAACAGCCCGATGGTCGAAGACGCAATCCCTGACCAGAAGACGTAGGAAAAGCCGGTCGAATACGCAAAGCCCGGCTGGCCCATCAATTGCGCCGTATTGGCGACGGTCGCAGCAAACGTCATCGTCAGCACGAACCAGGGCAGGTTGCGGCCCGCGAGAAAATAGTCGTCCAACCCGCTGAGCCGCTTCGACATGCGATTGCCCAGCCAGAGCATGAACAGCATGTAGATGCCAATGGTGACCAGGATCACAATGCTTTGTGCAGACATGGTGTACACCCCTTACCCCCAGATTTAGGAAAGAAGAAACTGCCGGAGCAATTCATTGAAATCATTCTGCTCCTCAATAAACGGCATGTGGCCGCTTTGTTCAAAAACAACCAGCTTGCCCGCTGGGAGCAGCTGATGAATCACCTCAGCCTGCGAGACAGGCGTTACCCAATCATGCCGGGCAGCGATGATCAGCGTTTCCGTTTGGATACCAGGCAATGCGTGGCGAATATCGTACTTCGGCATTTCATGCTCAAACATGTAATTGCTCACTTCAAGCGAACCGATTGGACGGGCTCCCACCTCATGCATCAATTGCTCATCGTGCTTATAGAAATAAAGCGACAGGCACAGCTCCCACCATTTCTCCAGCTCGGCCTCGTTCGTAATCTTCCCCTGAAACAGCTGTGGCAACACGGCCAACTGCTCGGGCTTGGCGATTTTCTCGGCAAAGCGCTGCGCATCCTCCCAGAAGCCGACGCTTGGCGCTGTGCACACTAACACCAGCTTGCACAAATGCTGCTGGTATTTCGAGGCATACACCTGCGCCACCATCCCGCCGAACGAATGCCCCAGCACGCTCACCCGGTCGAGCCCGAGGTATTGGCGCAAGCCGTCAAGATCATCGGCCATCTGCTCGATCGTGTACGTGGAAAAATCCGTTCGCTCCGACTGTCCGTTGCCGCGATGGTCCACATAAATCAATTGAACATGCTCCGCCAAAGGCGACAGCCACGGCTTGAAATCGGAATGGTCGCTGCCGGGACCTCCGTGCAGCAGAAACAGCGCTTCTTTCTTGCGCATTCCCGGCCCATTCGCCACATACCCGCTGCCTTCCACGTCAAAATACATTCTCGCTCCGTTAATCGTTGCAAACATCCCGTTTCCCTCCTTTCTTTTCGACAGTGCTAACCAACACCGTTTCGTAAGTTCAATCCTATCGATTTTCTTTCGTAATGCTATGTACAAAAACCCAAAACAAAAACATGTTCATTGTACGATTGCACAACCACTCATAACACTGTTCCTTTATTTAGGAGAACGCTTCTGCAAGTAGTCCTCGACCTCAAGCGCAAGCTGAATTTGCATCCAGCGGTTTCCGGGCAGCTCCTGCCGAATTTGCAGAAGCTCCTCTGCCTTTTTCAACCGGTAGTGGAGCGTATTTTTGTGGATATTCAGGGCAGCCGCCGTCTGCTGGATGCTCCGGTTGCAGACGAGATATACACGCAGCGTCTCCGTCAGCTCCGTCTGATTGATCCGGTCATAGTCCTGAATCGGGCCGATGACATCTCCCACAAAGCGGCCAAGCTCGCCCGGGTCATTTTTGAAGAACAGCCGATTGACTCCGAGCTCATGGTACATGACGTCAATCGAGCTGCTGTTTTGGCTTTGGATGTACTCCACGCACGCCTTGGCATCCTGATACGACTCCTGGATCGACGCAGAGCTGGTCACATAGCGCCCCACACCGCCGGAAATGGTAAAAAACAACCGCTTCTTCCGCATCTCCTGGCGAATCCGTTCGATCGATTTGCGGACATACAGGTACGCCTGCTCGGGGCTGAAGTTTTTAGGGAACGAATACAAAATGAAATATCGCTCGTTTCGCTCAACAAAAAGAGCGTTCATTTGCGGTGAATGGAGGGCAGTCTGGATAATGCGGATGAGCATCCGCTTGTCGCGCAGCACCCGCTTTGGATCGTCCTTGCCGTATTCATCAAGCTGCAGCACCGCGATCACGTACGAGCTGTCCACCTTGCCCCCGTTGAGCAGCTTGATTCTCGTCAGCAATGTTTCATCCCATTTTCCTTGTAGCAGCTCGTTGAACATGTTGCCGATCATGCGCAAATGCATTTCGCGCATCGAGTCTTCCTTCGTCATCTCCAGCGCTAGAACCGTCGCCGCCAGATCGCACGCCATATAGATCAGGTCATCCTCGCTGTTGTCCTCGACATGAGCAATGACGATGAAGCCAAGAAGCGTATGGCTTGCCAGGATCGGCTTGATGGTAAAAAACGTATCTCCCGACTTGTACTGGCAGCTTTGCGGACGCTGGCTCACCTCATGCAGCTTCAGCGACAATTCGTCAAACAGCGCGTCCTCCATCGGCTGCAAGCCCGTCTTGCGCCCCGTCCGCTCACTTGCCGCCAGCAATTCAAAAAAATCGTCGAACAACAGCACCGGCCGATTGATCAGCGTTGCCAGCGTTTCACAGATCGCCTTGACCCCTTGTTCGGCAAGCGCGATATGTGTCAGCTTTTTGTGAATGATCATCGCGTTTTTCAACTGCTCGTTTTTGGTTTGCAGCGTTTCGTGCAAAATTTTCATCCGCCTGACGTTTTCCTGCTCGGCTGCGTACAGCTTGGCATTCTCGATTGCAATCGAGGTATGGTGTGCAATTGTCTCCAAAATCTCCAGATCAAGCTCGGTAAACATTTTTTTCCGCGAAAAGCTGCTGAAGATGATGACCCCGATGCACTGGTTTTTGATCAACAGCGGGGCTGACAGC
>JBLNEJ010000365.1:0-2666 GCA_050262535.1 Clostridia bacterium | reverse complement strand
CCTTCCCACAAGTATTCCAGGTATCCGGTTTTTTGCTGAATCATCGTCTTCATGAATTCTTGCTGTCCGATGTTTGTTCCCTGCTGGCTCGGGTGGAACAGCAGGTTCCCTTTATTGTCGTATATGTAAGCATAGCCAATCATCCCATTGGGTTTATAGTATCGTTCGGCTACTTCCTTTACGATCGCATCGATTTTCTCCTTGTCACCCTCCGATGGCTCGGCCGATTGCGTCAATGGCGACAGCTCAAGTGCCTTCAGGTGTGTCAAATAGACCAGGTCTTGACTCGTTACATTTTTGACAGCTTTTTCTGCGCTCATATATTGCAAATAACTAAGCGCAAAAATGGGTGCCAACGTGATGATAATGATGGTTAAAAGGAGCTTGAAACGAATTGAGACCTTTTTACCCATAAACGAAAAATACCTCCTAAAGACCCACTGAAGAGTACGGTGTAATACCCCAAGTGTACCATCATGTTCCTGGTAAATAAATCAATACTTATGAGAAATATTAACAGAATTATGTCATCTCAGGTGAATTTTTTTTGACACAGCTCAATAAATTGCTGAGCGCGCTTCGATAAATGACGATCGCGCAGCCAAACGATTGCGGACTGCGTGGTCAATGTCAGCTCTTCCATCGTCAGCATCGTTACGTCCGGACGCGCGAAGGCAGCATAGATGGTGGAAGGGACAAGCGTCGCGCCGATCCCTGCCGCTACCATCGTGAGCAGCATGGAAGCATCCTGGCATTCGCAGACAATACGCGGGACAAGCCCCAGCCGACGGTATTCCCCGACAATCATCTCGTATATTCCCATCCCCTGCGCACGTCTGAGCAAGAGCAAGGGATGCTCCGCCAATGCCGAAAGCCTGATCGGCGCTGTGCCAAGCTCGGCAGTCCACGCTTTCGGAATGAGGCACACAAAAGAATCCTTCGGCAATAAGATGATCGACAGGTTCTCCTGTTCTTGCGGCTCGAGCGGCAATTGGACAATGGCAAACTCAATCTCCCGTTTCTTTACCGCTTCACACAGCTTGTATGAATCCCCTTCGCGCAGAAGAAACGTCACCTGTGGATACTTGCGGCGAAATTCGCTGATTCCGTAGGCGATCAAATTCAGACCTGACGCGACGGCGCCGATCGAAAGCGGACCGCGAATTCCTTCCTCCGTTTCCCGAACCTCCTCCGCCACATCCTCCAGTTGCGAGAGCAAGCTCATTGCCCGTCGATACAACAGCTTGCCCGATTCCGTGAGCTCCATACTTCTGCCATTTCGTTCAAACAGCAAGACACCAAGCTCGTTTTCCAACTGCTTCAGTTGCTGGCTTAAGGGGGGTTGAGCCATATTCAATACTTGTGCAGCACGGGTGATTTGTCCTTCCCTAGCGATGGTACAAAAATAACGCAACTGTCTCATATCCATATCGTCTGCCTCCGTATCTATATGAAAAATGTATGCAAAACGAATTTAATTGATATTTTTCATATAGTAATACAAATGATATCATGGGGTCAAAACAACCAGGAGGATAACATACGCTATCATGACTCAAGAACCGTTATGGACCAAACGTTTTTTTATCGTTACCATCTGCAATTTGCTGCTTTGTCTTACCTTCCAAATGCTTGTACCGGTGTTGCCTGTTCTTGTCGAGCAAATGGGCGCTTCCGGTGTGCAGATCGGTCTCGTCATGACGGTCTATACCCTCGCCGCTGTCATTATTCGTCCGTTTGCCGGTCACGTTCTCGATCGGTGGAACCGCCGTGTTGCCCTGAGCGCCGCACTGGTGCTCTATATCGCTTGTACGACTGGTTATTACATGCTGTCTACCGTATTGCTTGTCCTCTTGCTCCGCTTTTTGCACGGGATAAGCTGGGGAATTACAACAACCACCTACAGCGTATTCGCCTCAGAGGTTGTCCCATCCAAGCGGCTCGGAGAAGGGATGGGGTATTTTGGCCTTTCTTTTAATCTTGCATTGGCACTTGGTCCTTTGATCGGATTGGCGCTGCTGAATGATTTTGGCTTTGGACCGTTATTTTCCATTTTGACGGGTTTATCCGTTCTTTTACTAGTGTTAAGTCAATTTTTGCCTTACCGCAAACAAACACACACGGCAAAGCAACCAGTTGTAACTGGCTCATTCGTTGATAGGTTAGTTGAAAAAAGAGCGCTCTTTCCTTCCATTCTCGTCTTTTTTGTCGGAATCAATTACGGCGGCATTCTTACCTTTCTGCCATTGTTTGGGAAGGAAGCAGGTTTAGCCCAAATCGGTTTATTCTACCTGATCAATGCTGTCTTTATCGTACTCGTTCGTCCAATTTCCGGGCGTCTGTTCGATCGCAAGGGAAATATGTGGGTCCTCGTGCCAGCGGCATTTTTCTGGGGAAGCGGACTGTTTGTGCTTTCCTACGCGCACAGTCTCGCAACCATGATCACTGCCTCGCTGCTGTTTGGAATTGGCTACGGCGCTGTCTACCCAGCACTGCAAGCATTGGCTGTCCATCGTGCAGGACCGGCTCGTCGCGGCATGGCGACCGGAACCTTCTTTTCCTTCTATGACTTGGGAATTGGTTTAGGCTCATTAGGTTTGGGGGTCATCGCTAAATATTCCAGCTATGCCGTCATGTACCGTTATTCAGCCTTGATTCCGGTGTTT
>JBLNEJ010000364.1:0-5976 GCA_050262535.1 Clostridia bacterium | reverse complement strand
CCTCTCGCTTTCCGAGCTCATCATAGCAGCCGTCAAACAGTTGGCACAGGATCAGGAATGCTTGTGTTCCAAACGCAACTTCATAGGTTTGTGCAATCGATTCTGTCATGGATATGCCTCCGTTTACTCACAACACTTTTGCCATTATAACACGATGACGCAACGGACGCATCTTCACACTTCATCATATTGTGTGCAGCGAACATATCCCCGGAAGTTGCTTTCAAAAAGCTCACCCATTTGAAAAATGGCGTCTTCGTTCCCGCAGCAGCTGACGATTTGCACAGCGATGGGCAACCCTTCGGCATCTATAGCGACAGGTACCGTCAGAGCGGGTAGCCCCCACGTATTGGCATACGTGATGAACGGCAATACCATCCGATACGTTTTGCGAACGGAAAAAATTTCACGATACACCGTACCGTGCGGCAATGCTGTCGTATGGTACACCGGCATGATCAAGAGCCGGTGTTGCAAGTACGAGCAAATCTGCGGCAATGCCTTCTCGCACGTGTTTCGAATGTCACCTATTTTTTCTTGGTTTGGTTTGAACAAGTTCGCCCCGATCAACGCCCAAGTTAAATAGGAATGCCAGTCTGATTTTCCAAAAAGCGCTTCTTTTACGTATTCCATATGATAACGCGAGGCTCTTTCTCCAAAAGCGAGTCGGGCAATACTGCTTCCACCGTCAATCGACATAATCAGTTGCCACAAATCGGTCGACTCCGCGAAAAAAGGGGGAAAGTCCGAGACGACCTCGAAATTTTCGGCAAGCGTTTCCTTGATCTCACGTACACAGCTACGTGTAGCCTTATCGACCTGATAGATCGGCAAGAGATGGGGAATCACAATCTGAAAACCGTTCAGGTCAAGTCCAGGTGGTACCTTTCGAGCAATGATGGAATTGAGCAAGCGCGTATCCTGAACCGACTTGGCGATTGCCCCGATTCCGAGCATCTTCTCCTGCAACGGTTCATCGACAAAAGGAAAATGCCCGTGCTGGGAAACCATTCCGGCTCCGGATTTAAAACCGATCACTCCATTAAAATGACTGGGAAACCGGATCGAACCGCCTATATCGGAACCGAGTCCCACAGCCGCTCCTCCGACCGCGATTAGCGCACCTTCCCCGCCGCTGGAGCCTCCTGCTGTTCTGCTCGGGTTCCACGGGTTATTCGTCCGGCCAAACAGTTTGTTATCCGTTTCCTGACAAAAACATAGCGCAGGCGTATTCGTTTTTCCGAGGATAATGGCACCTTCCGCTTTAAGTCGCGCGACTACCTCTGCGTCATGGGCAGCCTTGACGCTGCTGCGATGCTTCAATCCCCCTGTCGTATGCATCCCGGCTACATCAAACGCTTCCTTCATGCTGATCGGCACGCCGAACAACCGTCCCTTTGCTTCATGAGAATCGACTTTGCGGTCGGCCTGCTTTGCTTCCTCCATTGCCTGGGCAAACCGTTCTTCGACCAGACAGTTTACAACCGGGTTGATCCGTTTGATCTGCTGGATGTAGGCGTTCACCGCTTCTTCCGAGCGAATGGCGTGCGCCTTAATCTTGTGTGCGAGGGTGGTGGCATCTACGTCCAAAATCGACACCGGCTCTCCTCCTCCCCTCTCCTTTTGCAATATTCTGTCTTATTATACGCCTCTACGACAAAAAAACAAGCCGATCGCCTGACAGCGAACAGCCTGTTTTCCAACACGATTCTAGCCTTTTCGATTATCATTGTAGTCGCCATCGCGGATATTGGAATTCTGGTCGTTATGGTCAAGCGTCTTGCCGCGATTTTTGGCTCGGTCCTTGCTCTTGTTGTTCTTGCTGGACATCCCGCCACCTCCTTCTACCAGTTGATAGCTTGTCCATTTGAAGGGGCGATTATGCTCGGGATGAACACCGCTGGTATGAACCTAGCGTTTTCTTGCCAACATCCAGGTAAAGCCAAGACGCCAGATTTGCATGAGGATCATGACGGAAATGAAGGTGATCAACAAAAACACAGGGTCGATGCCTTTTCCCAGTGTAAGTGACCGCGCAGTGTGTCCAACCAAACAAGCGATTGTCCATACAATAGCCGTTTTTTTGGCGGATTGCTTGATACTTTCATACGCTTGCGGCTTGTATACACCCATAAACGAGCCGATTGCCAGCCAGGAAATGAGAAAAGGTGCTGCCGTAATGAACAGTCCCAACGGATCGATCGAGTGGGCGTGCGCTGATTTGCCAATATAGGCGAATATAAGGAATACAACAATATCCCCGAGTATTAACGGTACGAGCCACTGCTTCTGGGCACGTCCTGCTGTTTCATTCATGTAAGTTCCCTCCTGTACTGCAGGTCCTTCCTGCCCTTTCATTGTACACATTTTGTCTGGGCTGATTCAATTACCGAGACAGTTATTCACCATTTAGGCACATTTTCAGCTTTTGATCAACGTGCGGCCAGTCTGTATCAACGATGCTGAAATAGACCGAATCGCGCACATAGCCATCCCGGACAATCATATGCTTGCGAAATACGCCTTCCTTAACCCCGCCGATTCGTGCAATTGCTCGCTGTGAGTTGAGGTTTCTGGCATCGGTTTTGAATTCGACCCGATTCAGCTTCAATTGTTCAAAGCAATGGCGAAGCAGCAGCCATTTGCATTCGGTGTTGACGGTGGTTTTCCATACAGCTGGAGTAAGCCAGGTGAACCCGATCTCCAAGCGTTTATCACGGGCTGAAATATTCATGAAACGGGTGCTGCCAATCACCTTTCCCGTCTCAAGCGAGAGGATCGCAAAAGGCAAATCGGTACCAGCACGCTGTGCATGTAGCGCTTGTTCAATAAATTCTGTAGCGTCCTCCACGGAGCGAATGACCCGTGACATATATGTCCAGATCGATTCATAATTCCCTGCTTCATAGATTTCGTTCAGATGCTGCATTCCCAATGGCTCCAAACGGACATGCTTGCCTGTCAGTGTTACCGGTTCAATCACTTGCATCTTTTTGCCTCCTTTTTTCCCTGTTGTATTTTGAGATTCTCTACCATTTCACGTTAACGGGAGGAATCGCATGCGTCAAGCATGTCACAACAAAGACTAGAAGTAGCCCCCCGCTTCGTGTAAAGTTAATAAGGATGAATTTATACTGATTGAGGTGACACTCTTTGCATAAGCATTTGCGCTCCTTTTTGGAACAATTGAAGCAGGTTAACCAGCTGACTGTCATCGATGCACCGGTTGATCCGAAGCTGGAAATGGCCGAGATTCATCGCCGGGTGATTGACGAACAAGGCCCAGCCCTTTTGTTTACGAATGTAATAGGAAAAGATTTTCCGGTTGTGACCAATCTTTTCGGAACCGTTGAACGCGTTGATATGGCATTCGGGCCAAGACCTGAACAGATTGTAAAGGACCTTGTACACGGATTAGACAAGCTGTTGCCACCGAAGCTTTCCTCCCTGTGGGAATTGCGTGATCCATTGATGGGTGTGATGAAGACGGGCACCCGTACAGTCTCTTCCTCACAAGCACCCGTCCTGCAAGTAAGCAATGAAGAAGTGGATTTGACCAAGCTGCCTGCATTGACTGGCTGGCATCTGGATGGCGGTCCTTTCGTGACGCTGCCGCTTGTGTATACGGAGCATCCCCAAACGAAGGAACACAACCTGGGTATGTATCGCATCCAAATCTATGACAAAAATACGACGGGAATGCACTGGCAGATTCAAAAGGGCGGCGGGTTCCATTACCACGAAGCCGAGAAAAACAATCAGGCGCTTCCTGTGACCTTGACCATTGGCGGTCCGCCAGCCCTGATCGTTTCGGCCATCGCTCCTTTGCCGGAAATGGTTCCCGAGCTGATCTTTGCTTCTCTGTTGATGGGAGACAAGCTGAACATGGTTGAAGTGCCGGACCATGCTCACAAGATTGTGGCAGAGGCCGAGTTCGTTTTTGGTGGCATCGTGCCACCGCATATTCGCCGACCTGAAGGGCCGTTTGGTGATCATTTCGGCTATTATTCCTGGGAACACGATTTCCCGATTTTCCAGGTCAAGCATGCCTGGCGTCGAAAGGATGCCATCTATCCGGCGACTGTTGTAGGCAAGCCTCGTCAGGAAGATTACTTTATCGGCGATTATTTGCAGCGCCTGCTCTCCCCTATGTTTCCAGTTGTCATGCCAGGCATCAAGTCACTTTGGACGTATGCCGAGACCGGATTCCACGCACTTGCAGGCGCCGTCGTACGGGAATCATACTATAAGGAAGCGATGGCCCATGCGTTTCGGATCATGGGCGAAGGCCAGCTAACCTTGACCAAGTTTTTGATGGTGACGGACGTGTCGTGCGATCTGGGCAACTTCAAGCAGTTTCTGCCGATTATTCTGGAACGCTTTATGCCTGAGCGCGATCTGCTCATTGTCAATGACACCTCTGGCGACACGTTGGACTATACCGGGCGCAAATTCAACCATGGCAGCAAAGGGATCATGCTTGGCATCGGCGAACCGGTTCGAGAGCTTCCGCACGAGTATCACGGTCCCGAGCTGCCCATGATCGGGGACATCCAGACATTCTGCCCTGGCTGCCTCGTGATCTCCGGTGCCAGCTTCGAAGAGGAGCCGGACCTGGCGGATCAGCTTGTTCCGTATGTGAATGAGCATGCTGCCGATTGGCCGATGATCGTCTTGGTTGATGATGCGCAAATCGCGTCCAAGCAGAGCAGCTTTCTGTGGACGGTCTTTACCCGCTTTGACCCAGCACATGATTTGTATGCGAAATCAACGATCGTTCGTAACAAGATTCGGTACGAAGGCCCGCTTTTGATCGATGCGCGGATGAAGCCTTTCTATCCTGACGAGGTTACGACGCATCCCGAGATTGACGCCTTGGTAACGAAGCGTTGGAAGGAATATTTCCCCTCATGAGTCTGACTCATGAGGTTTTCTTTTATTTGGGCGACAGCAGATGGACAGGCGAACAAACCGTCATGATCGCTTTTTCATAGCATGGAAAGGTAGACAACTCGATTTTCATGCGGAAAGAAGGCGATTCAATCGATGGCAACGTTTTATCATGCCTATCTGGCAAAGGAAAAACTGTCCAGATCGATGATTCATAAAAATGGCATCGCCGGGGTTGGCGTCGGATACGTTAATCCCAAAAACCCGAAGCTGGGTGCAGGTGTCGTTGTGTACACCACGAGCAACAAAGTCTCCATTACGAATGCTGCACCACAATCCGTACAGCTTTCCGTCAAAGGCTCGACGGTTTCTGTTCCCGTTCGGACGATTCCGTCGGGGAAATTCCACTCGTTTGCCGACGTTGACCCAAGACGATTTCGGGAAAGAATTCGACCGGTTCCCGCCGGCTATAGCGTTGGTCATCCTGAGGCTTCTGGAACGGCGGGATTGATCGTGGTCAATTACCCCGCTCGTACCCGACTGTATATTTGCAGCAACAACCATGTGCTGAACAAAAACAATTCCACCGGGTACACCGAGACGATCCAACCGGGCGGAGCCGATGGCGGACGAACGGTTAGAGACCGGATCGGCAGGCTGGACCGCTTTGTTCGCCTTCGCCGGAACGGAGACAATTTTTTGGATGCAGCTACCTCCAAGCCGTTGCGCAACAGTCTGCTTAGTCCAACGTATGCGACAGTCGGTGTGCTGCCCGGGCATGTCCGCTCATACTCCGTGGGAGACCGTTTCAAAAAAGTCGGACGAACCACTGGATTTGTAAGAGGGGTCGTCGAATCGATCAACACCGACCTGTTCATTAACTACGGCAAGTATGGCGGTTTGGGTTCGATTCGCTTCCGGAATCAGACCGTCATTACGAGTTCCATGCCCATTTCGCTGCCAGGTGATTCAGGTTCCGTTTGGTTACGTGCAAAAGACAATTTCGCCGCCGCAGTCAACTTTGCCGGTACATCCGATGGAAAACGTTCGATCGCCTATCCCGTCCAATGGTTCATGCAAGTGTTT
>JBLNEJ010000363.1:0-2945 GCA_050262535.1 Clostridia bacterium | reverse complement strand
CCATACCGCCTACATCACGTTCCAGCAATTTTTTCAGATGCAGTAAAGGTAATTGTTCGTCATCGACCAGTATCGCTCTCATGGTTTCCCCTACCTCGACCTGTTAATCTCGTTTCGATACGCTATTCTACTTCTTATCTTACTATATTCCAGATTATTGCTAGGCAAATCAACCCTTAAATCCCGATTTGAGGACTTTCGTCGCTTTTTACCATGTTTGATTTTGGAAAATGTTCAAAATGGCGTTGGCACGGACACATCCGTTCAAAAGAAGAGTGGCGGCTTGCTTCGCATCCCCACAACAAAGGATGGCTGGACAGCACTCCTCCGCTGCCAGCCACTTTTTCGTTCCGTCAATGATGATTCATCTCACCCTTGGTTTTCAAGAGCTCGTCCGGGTGTTCCAGTGCCGCCACTGCCAGAAAAGAGGAAACGTTCCGCTTCCTCTCTCGGGAGCGGCTTGCTGTAGAAATACCCTTGCACTTCCCGGCACATTTGACTTTTGAGAAAATCTTCATGCTCCTGCGATTCGACTCCCTCCGCGATGACCGCGATATCCATGTTATGGGCCATGTCGATGATCGTCTTGACGATCGCCTGATTGCTTGCATTCAGATTGCGCACAAATGACTGATCGATCTTGAGGCGGTCGATCGGAAACTGGCTCAAGTAGCTTAACGAGCTGTACCCTGTTCCAAAGTCATCAATGCTGATCTTGATCCCCAAGCTTTTGATCCGGTTTAATATGCGAATGGTATAGTTTACATCGAGCGCCATGCTCTCGGTAATTTCCAGCTCCAGATATTCGGGGGCAAGTCCGGTTTCCTCCAGAATGCTCGTAATCATTTCGATCAGGTTGCTTTGCATAAACTGGCGCAAGGAAATATTAACCGCCACGGACAGCTCACCGTACCCGGCTTCCTGCCACGCCTTCGTTTGTTTGCACGCAGTCCGCATCACCCATTCGCCAATCGGCACGATCAGTCCAGTTTCTTCCGCAATCGGGATAAACTGAATCGGCGGGATCAACCCGAGCTCAGGGTGCTCCCAACGAATCAACGCCTCGGTTCCGATCACCTTGCCGCTGTTGATGTTCATTTTCGGTTGAAAAAACAATGTTAATTGCTGATGATCCAGCGCCCTGCGCAATTCACTCTCCAGCTTGAGCTTATGCGCAATCTCCTGATGCAGCTTCTCGGTAAAAAACTGATAATTGTTCTTCCCACATTCTTTGGCCAAATACATGGCCGCATCCGCATTTTTCATCAACCGTTCGATGTCTTCTCCATCATCGGGGTACATACAGATGCCGATGCTGGGTGTTATGTACATTTCCAGATGCTCCAAGGTGATCGGAAGGGAGATGCTGTCAATGATCCGCTGTGCCACATCCCTTACTTCATCGCGCGTACTATTGGTGAGAAATATGGTGAATTCGTCTCCGCCCTGTCGGGAAACAGCGTCCCCCTGACGTATGCAGCCGGCCAGCCGAACGGCCACTTCCTTGAGCAGTTCATCCCCAATGGAGTGCCCCAACGTATCATTAATATTTTTAAACCGATCCAGGTCGAGGAACAGTACGCCGACTTGCTCCCCTTTTCGCTTGGCTTGCAGCAGCGCAGCTGACAATTTTTCATGAAACAGCGTACGGTTCGGCAAGTTGGTCAATGCATCATAATGCGCCATATAGTGGATCGTTTCAACCGCTTTCTTTCTCTCGGTGATATCGATCATCGAACCGACGACTTCCACAATGACGTCCTTCTCCACAATCGGGGAAAGCGTAATGTAGAACACCATCCCGGAGAATTCCAGCTCGAAATTGACAACCTCGCCTGTCATCGCCTGGTAGAAATGGTTCTCCAACCGCTCTGCCACATCTCCGGGAAAAATCTCATCAGAGGTTTTGCCCATCATATGCTCCGTTGTCAGACCGAGCTCTTCGGCTATTTTGCCTTCGCACAGCGTATAGGTAATGCGGCCGTCTGTATCCATCACGATCTTGAACACGCCATTTTGCAAGTTTTTGACCGTCCTGCGAAAATCGCTATGCAAGGCTTCCGCAAGCGCCGTTTCGGCTTTGATCCGGTCGGTAATGTCGGTACGAATCGAGACATACTGGTATGGCATCCCTTGCTCATCGAGAAACGGAACAATGGTCGTATTCATCCAGTACAAGCTGCCATCCCGTGCCCGGTTTTTGACTTCTCCCTTCCAAATCTGTCCCTGCCTGATTGTTTCCCACATCGTTTTGAAAAAGCTTTTGGAATGATAACCGGAATTGATCAGCCGATGCGTCTTCCCCATCAGTTCCTCGCGCGCATATTTGGAGATTTCGCAAAACTTGTCGTTTACATATGTGATGATCCCTCTTGCATCGGTAATCGCCACGATGGATGATTCATCCAACGCGTTTTTGATATCTTCCAAATCCTTCATCGTTTGCACGAGTGACTCCTCCGAAGCCTTGCGCTTCGTAATTTCCGTCCCGATCGCCACGTATTGGTAGAGATAGCCCAGGTCGTTCATGAACGGCACCACTGTCATGTTGAGCCAATACTCGGTCCCATCCTTGGCCCGGTTTTTCATTTCCCCTTTCCATACCTTCCCTTGACTGATCGTCTCCCACAATTCCTTGAAGTACGACTGGGGATGATATCCGGAATCGATCTTTTTGTGTGTTTGGCCAATCAGTTCGTCCGGTCCATATCCGGAAATTTCGCAGAAATGATGATTGGCATAGGTAATGACGCCCTTTTCATCCGTAATTGAGACAATTGATGATTCGTCCAGTGCCGATAATGCAAACTTGACATCGCGCATATCCGTAAACATGTGCCTCATCCCTTCCAACGTAACGCGTTCTGAATGGCCTGATTCAGGCATCCTGCCGAGGCGGCCGCTTTCTGTGTAGCAAGTCCCATTCCCTTCGTGCTTTGTACCCA
>JBLNEJ010000362.1:0-17075 GCA_050262535.1 Clostridia bacterium | reverse complement strand
ACAAGCTGACAGATGTCAAGCTTGTGCTGGACTGGACGCCCAATACGAATCATACCGGCTTGTACGTGGCAAGGGATAAAGGTTTTTTTAAGGAACAAGGGCTGAACGTAGAAATTTTGCCGCCGGGAACGGCAGGTTCTGACCAGATGGTCGGCGCGGGCAACGCAGAATTCGGCGTCAGCGTACAAGAAAACGTCACACAGGCACGCATCCAAAACGTACCGCTCGTCTCAATCGCTGCTGTGATCCAGCACAATACATCCGGGTTCGCATCGCCGGTAGCCAAAAACATCAAGTCACCGAAAGATTTCGAAGGCAAAACATACGGGGGCTGGGGCTCTCCCGGTGAAAACGCGATGATCGAGTCGTTGATGCAAGCGGAAAAGGCAGATGCCAGCAAAGTCAAAATCGTCAACATCGGCGATGCGGATTATTTCACCGCCGTGAAACGCGATATTGATTTTGCCTGGATCTATTATGCCTGGACGGGAATGGAAGCAGAGCAGCGCAAAGAACCGCTCAACATGATCTATTTACGCGATTTCTCGGATAAACTCGATTATTATACGCCGGTCATCGTCACCAATGAAAAGATGATTCAGGAAAAGCCGGAGCTGGTGAAAAAATTCATGGCTGCCGTGTCGAAAGGCTATCAATTCGCCATTGACAAGCCGGAGGAAGCAGCGGAGGTTCTGCTGAAGGCAGCGCCGGAGCTGGATAAAAACCTTGTCGTCGCCAGCCAGAAATGGCTTTCAACCCGTTATCAGGACGATGCACCGCGCTGGGGTGAACAGAAGCAGCAAGTCTGGGAAAACTATGCCAACTGGATGCTGGAGCACAAATTGCTGGAGAAGCCGCTTGAGGCTGACAAAGCGTTTACAAATCAGTTCCTGCCATAGGAACAGGAACAATCGAGGAGAACGAAGGAGTGAGCGAGATGGCCAATGCCTTGGTCAGCATTCAAATCATCCCGAAAACCGTAAACAATGAAGATGTGATTCCGTATGTGGATCGGGCGATTGAAGTGATCGCACAGTCGGGCGTACGCTTTGTCGTGAATCCGCTGGAGACGACGATGGAGGGCGATCTCGATGAATTGCTCGCTATCATCCGGAAGATGAACGATGCGATGGTGGAGATGGGCAGCCCAAGCGTCATATCGCAGGTGAAAATCTACTTCAATCCGTCAGGTGCGTCCATGGACAAACTGACGGAGAAATACCGCTAATCGATGAATACGATGCGCAAATGGATTCACACAAGTTGGCCACCGCTTTTGGTGGTCTTCCTTTTCATCATCATCTGGCAAGTGGGCGCAGCGTTATCCGGTCTGGAGAAATGGCTGCTGCCAACCCCGCTTGATATCGCAAAGGAAGCCGGAAAAGAATTGCCGCGCTTGGGTCCCCATATCGGCGCGACCATGCAGATTGCCGGGATGGGCTTTGTGCTGAGCGGAACAGCCGGGTTGCTGATCGCATGCATCCTGCATATGATTCCCGGCTTCAAACGCGGCTTTTATCCGCTATTGATCCTGACGCAAAACATCCCGATCATCGCCTTGGCTCCCCTGCTGATGATCTGGTTTGGCTACGGACTTTTGCCCAAGATGATCGTGATTTTGCTTGCCTGCTTTTTCCCGGTTGTGATCGCGACCCTTGACGGTTTTGCCCAAACCGACAGGAGCATGGACAATTACTTGCGCATGATCGGGGCCAATCGACGGCAGCTGTTTTTTAAGCTCGAGCTGCCCAATGCGCTGCCGTACTTTTTTGCCGGGTTGAAAATTACCGCGGCGTACAGTGTCATGGGAGCAATCATTGCCGAGTGGCTGGGAACGGATCGGGGGATCGGCTACTACATGCTGCTGGCCAAATCATCGTATCGCACCGATCGGATTTTTGTTGCGCTGGTCGTCATTTTTACGCTTAGTCTCGTCATGTTTGCCATCGTCAAACTGTTGGAAAGATGGCTGGTCAAAGGGAGGGGCGCACATGTCCGTGAACAAGCTTAGTCTCAAACAGATTGTCAAATCGTTTGGCAAGGGGAAGCAGCAGGACAAGGTGCTCGATGGAATCAGCCTGCACGTAGCGGAAGGCGAATTCGTATCGATCCTCGGTCCGTCCGGCAGCGGCAAAAGCACGCTGTTTCACATCATCGGCGGTCTCGTTGCCCCGACTTCCGGCAGCGTCTGGCTTGACGGACGTGAGGTCACGGGTGAAAAAGGTCTGATTAGCTACATGCCGCAGCAGCCATCGCTCATGCCGTGGCGCACGATTGAAGAGAACGTCATGCTGGCGCGAGAGGTGGCTGGGTTTTCCAGGCGGGAGTCGCTTGAGCTGGCAAGGGAATGGCTTGCGCGAGTCGGGCTGTCTGGCTATGAACGCCACTATCCGCATGTGCTCTCCGGGGGGATGCAGCAGCGTGCCTCCTTTGCCCGCGCATTGCTCTCGCCCAAGGAGCTGATCTGCCTGGATGAACCGTTTGGCGCCCTGGACGCCTTGACAAGGCAGGAGATGCAAAACTGGCTTCTCGGCATCTGGGAGGAAAATAAACGCTCCGTGCTGTTTGTCACACACAGTATTGAAGAAGCGTTGTATTTGTCTGACCGGATTTATGTGCTGTCAAACAAACCAACACAGGTGCTCCGCGAGCTTGTCGTACCGTTTGCCCGGCCCCGGATGGAGGCTGTTATGCATGAGCGGGAATTTCAGCGCATGCGGCAGGAAATCTACGAGGTTTTGAAGGGAAACACCATCCAGCACGCGCTTGAAGCAAGGGAAGATGTGTCATGAAGCTGATCGACGCACACATCCACCTGGAGATGTATGAAACAGTGGAGCAAGAGCAGCTGCTAGCTAGACTGCATGAAAGCGGTGTAGACGGCTTGATCGCGGTATCGATGCACCTTGACTCGTGCAAGCGTACCGCAGCCTTGGCAGACCGCTTCCCCGGCGTTGTGCACCCTGCTTACGGCTTTCACCCTGAGCAGGAGCTGCCTGGGGACAGCGAACGGGAGCAATTGCTTGCCTGGATCCGTCGGCACGCCGACCAGATGGTCGCAGTCGGGGAGGTTGGACTCCCGTATTATCGGCGACACGAGGCCATGGAGCGGGGAGAGGAAGTTGCGCTTGGCGGCTATATTGATCTGCTGGAGCAGTTTGTGCTGCTCGCCAAGGAGCTGAACAAACCGATCGTGTTGCACGCTGTTTACGAGGATGCGACGATCGCCTGCGATCTGCTGGAAAAGCACGGGGTGACGCAGGCACATTTTCACTGGTACAAAGGTCCGGCAGAAACAACCGAGAGAATGATCCGCAACGAGTATATGATTTCGCTCACACCTGATGTATGCTACGAGCCGGACATTCAGGAGCTTGCGAGGCGCTATCCGCTCTCCTTGCTGATGACGGAAACAGACGGACCATGGCCATTTGAGGGGCCGTTTGCCGGTCGGCCAACCACTCCCTCATTGCTTCACGATGTTGTGGCAAAGGTTGCGGAATTGAAATCACAATCCGTTGAACATACTGCCCACCAGCTTTATCGCAATGCAGTCGGATTTTATCACATACACACATCGCAACGGTTTGGATAGAGCCTCTCTTTTCGTCACAAACTATGTTCAGTTTGTGGCAAAAGGAGGCTTACTTTCATGGAGAAAAAATCAAACGATCTCAACGGCAAACAGGAAAGTCACGTGCGCCAGGGTGGTGATTCGCACCGTTCCCAGCAAAAGCAGAAGGATGGCCCGGTTCAAGGCTTCAGCCAGGCGCCCAAAGGCTTGCAATAGCTTTTATTGAATGGTTTGCCAAAAGTTTGAAACAAAATTCCTCTTTCTTCGTCAATAATCGAAGAAGGGGGAATTTTTCTTTTTTTGTCGAAATATTCATCCAGGCAAAGGAGACTGATACATATGGGAGATACGATAAAACCAGGGCGTCAATCTGACAGAGGGAAGACGACGAAGCAGCCCCGCAAGAGTGGCACAGGGAAAAAACGCAGCTGGAAACGATATTTGCTGATGATGGGCTTGCTGCTTCTGGTCAGCGGCGGTGCTGCTGCCGGATTTCTATACTGGCAGTTTAACCAATTGATGGATAATGTGAGCCAACCGACGGATAAGGATGGTGTGGTTACGGTCAAGCCGGGGGTCAGCCCTGCTTATGAACCGGATCAGTCCATCTCCATGGTCATTCTCGGGCGAGATACGCGCAAGAAAGCAGGCGGGCTAAATACGGACGTCATGATGGTGGCAAGCATCAACCCGAACAACAAAAAGGTAACGATGCTCTCCATTCCGCGAGATACACGGATCAAGCTGTCCGGCTATCAAGGCTACGAAAAAATAAACGCAGTCTACGCACTTGGGGAAGGGCAGAAGCGTCTTGCGGAACGAAATGGTCAAAAGCCGATGGAGAACGGGGTTACGCTTGTCAAGCAAACGCTGGAAGACGTGCTGGGCATCCCGATCCAATACTATGTTGAAGTTGACTTCCAAGGCTTCCAGGCAGTCATTGATCAGCTTGGAGGCGTCAAGGTGAACGTCGATCGGAAGCTCGTGTACGACGATCCGACCGATGGCACCCATATCAACCTGAAGCCTGGCTTGCAGGTGCTCAACGGCGATCAGGCACTCGACTATGTGCGCCATCGCCACGACAATCGCGGGTCCAAGTATTACTCTAGTGATTTTGACCGCAATCGCAGACAGGTTGAGGTGATTGCGGCTGTAACCGACAAGCTGAAAACGTTTGATGGAATCACCAAAATCTTTGACATTATGAAAATCGGCGGCGACCATATCCGCACCGATATGCCTGCCGACAAAATCAAGGGAATTGCGCTGGATTTCAATGATCTCTCATCAGACTCGATCGTTTCGCTTGAAAACGGGGCGTATTGGGTTGGGGCTGGACCGCACAACAGCTTTACGTATTTCCCGAACGATCAGCTTGCGGCGATTCGCACCGTATTTCAAACTGAGATGAATGTCAAGCCAGAGAGCCTCGGCAAACTGAATGACTCAGTTGCCCTGGGATCGAAGGAAAAGATTGTCCCAACAACGGCAACCGATAAGCCGGCGCCTCCAAAAAAGGAGACTGACGCCCAAAAGCCGCAAGAACCGGCGAAAAAACCGTCCAAACCTGTTGAATCGAAGCCGACTGAAAGTGCTCAGCCCGGCAACGCGGATGAAACGCAAGCACCGCCTCCTGATTATGCAGATCCTGCGAATGCTGGAAGTCCGAACCCAACAGACACAGATCCGACACAACCGCCTGCAGACTATGCAGAGCAGCCGTCGCAGTCCTGACATGATCCTCCAATTCGCGTCATCATACGCGAATTGGAGGATTTTTTTCTACAAAACCAGACATACCTGTGATAGAATACTAGCAGGCTTTTTTTGGCCGATGGGAAAAAATAGGGGCTTTGTGTTGGTGTAACCGCGACAATGATTTGGCACTAGCTAGGTTTTTCCTACGTGCAGCGGACGACATGAAGCAACTTCATCGCTAAACGAGCGACGAAGGAATACGAAGTCGGTTTTGCGCATCCTTTACAGTGAGTAGTGCATTTCGCGAATTGAGGAGTTTGATTACATATGCAAGATTCGGCAGCAAGAAACCGGATGCCGGACAATAGCCGACCACCGCAGCGGTCGACTAAGGCGAAACCGGTGAAAAAGCGCAATTGGAAACGATTTTTCACAATCATGTTTCTGTTTCTTTTGTTGGCAGGCGGTGCGGCTGCAGGAGCGGTGTATTGGAAAGTAGACGACGCCCTGAAAACGGCAAGCTCCAGCAAAACGGAAGACGGGATCGAAACGGTTGACCCAAATCTTAGCCAAGAATACCATTCCGATGAACCGATCTCGATGATCATCTTGGGCCGCGATACGCGCAAGGAAACGGGCTCAATGAACACGGATGTAATGGTCGTAGCGGTCGTCAACCCTGTGACCAAAAAAGTCACGATGCTCTCCATTCCGCGCGATACCCGGATCAAAATCCCCGGCTATCGCGACTATCACAAGATCAACTCGGTTTATGCAAATGGAGAAGCGGAGAAGCGGCAAGAGGAACGAGACGGCAAGACGCCGACCGTCAACGGAATTACGCTGACCAAAAAGACGTTGAGTGATGTATTCGGCATTCCGATCCAATATTACGTTGAAGTCGACTTTGACGGCTTCAAGGCAGTTGTTGACGAAGTCGGCGGTGTGAATGTTAACGTGGACCGCAAGCTGGTGTACGATGACCCTACCGACGATACGCACATCAATCTGGAGCCGGGTCCACAGCTGTTGAACGGTGAGCAGGCGTTGGGATATGTTCGCCATCGTCATGACAACCGCGGTACGAAATATTTTTCCAACGACTTTGACCGCAATCGCAGACAGCAGGAGGTCATCCGCGCAGTCATGGATAAAATGACCTCGCTGGACGGAATTTCTAAAATTTTTAATGTAATTGAAATTGGTGGGCAGCATGTTCGCACCGACCTGCCTCCTGACAAGATCAAAGGGATCGTCTACGATTTCAAGGATTTAAACTCCAGCTCGCTCGTCACCCTGGAGAATGAAGCCTTCTGGAGCGGAAGCTCAGGCTACACCTTTTTCCCGAAAGAGAAGATGGACGACATTCGTACCTCACTCCGTACTGAAATGGGAATCACAACGGAAAAAACGGATGACTACAACAATTCAGTCGTTTATGGCGGTTCGGGAAAAGAAGAGGTGGCAACCTCACCGAAATCGACCAAAAAGAAAAAAAAGCCGGTTGAACCAGTGAAGCCCGCAGAGCAGAACCAGGCTCCGGCCCCGGAGAGCACCGAGCAGCCACAGACGCCGCCGCCGGATATTCCGGCAGAGCAGCCGACCGAGACACCAGCGGGCTCGACTCCGGGTGCAACCGACCCTTCAGGGGCACCGCAACAATCAGGTACGGCACCTGTACAGCCAGTGACGCCGCCAGCCACCAATGGGCAGACAACACCGCCGCCTGATTTTGCACCACAGCCGGCTGAGACGACTCCGCCGGCAAGCGGGACAGAGCCGCCGGTTGTCGAATCCTAAGCACGTTCCAATCGATGGAAAAAGAAAAGGCACTGCCATTGGGTAGTGTCTTTTTGACGCTATTTTCAGAAAAATTCAGGTTTCCAAACACCAAAAACATGGTAAGATAATAGTATACGAATAAGTCGAACTAGCCGAAAGCTTTTGGCTACTACAATGAAAGCGCATTCATTTTTCGGCTCGGCCTTCGTTATTTTGGAGCTGGGAGGGATCTGGGATGACACTATTTCTTGTCAATTCAATTTTAGTGGTCTTGTTCTTTTATCTATGTAGCCGTCAACCCTCAGAGGAGACGGTCTATGATGAGGATTTTTTCCTCCAAAATCTTTCCGCCATTGAAGAGTATCATCAGATGCCGCCTGATTTTCAGCATGCATTTTTTCGCAAGCATAAAGGGTGGATCAAGGAAAAATATATGCGTGGAGAAAGCTATTTGCTTGGCTATTGCCCCAATAAGGATATACGACGAGCTTGGCTGAGCGAGTTTCTGCAATCCAAAAGCTTAGATAATAGCCCCCTTCCTGAGTGAAGGGGTTTTTTCGTTATGTGAGAAAAAAGGTCAAAAGGTTTCCTTCAGTCCGCCATCATTTGCTATACTGGAGTTTATTGAACAATACGGAACGATTTTGAAAGGGGATTGGCATGCTCGATCGACTGATTGAACAATTGGAGCATCATCTAAGTGAAGAGGGCGTCATACTTGATGTGCTGATGCGTACGGAGCAATCGTTGCTCGCGGCAGAGGAGACACATGAGCTGGAATTGCTGTTTGCGACAAGTGAGGAAGCGGTGGAGCAGGGAAAGCCTGCCGCTGCAATTCATGTATTTCCATTGCAGCAAGGAGTCTACGAGCTGGAAGGTGAAGTGACGTACCTTGGCGCCGCGGGCATGGAGTGGAATCCGCAGCGGTTGCTTGAAGCAGGGCAACAGATCATCCCTGAAATGACGCTTACCGTGGAGCAGCGTTTTTTGTCACCGGGAGTTTGTAGCGAGCAAAGAGCGATATTGGCCTATCATTTCGTTTTGGAGGTTCCCGTCGATGAAGACGACGAGCGTTATCACGCCATGCTAGCCAGCTGGGCAAAAGATATGGGACAATTGCTGCGCCTGTGAAACAGGCGTTTTTCTTTTTGCTGGAACCATCGTTTGCAATAAGCGTGAAGGACTTGCGACGCAAACAGCGAATATTTTCAAAAAATGAATGAGTATTCATTCGATCATATGTTGACGCTTGGGGGGATTACAAATGGAACTTCAACACGTATGGCAACCGATTCGACTGGCTGATCTTGAGCTACCTAATCGGGTTATGATGGGCTCGATGCACGTTGCGATCAAAACGGCGAACGGTGGAATCAACAGAATTGCACGATTTTATGCCGAGCGGGCTCGTGGAGGAGTTGGCCTCATCGTGACCGGAGGTGTGGGGATCAGTCCGGAAGGCGGGTTAGGCCAGGATGATTTGAATATTTACAGCGATGAGCATATTGAACTGCTGCGACCGATTCCGGAAGCTGTCCATCAAGTGGGAGGGCGTATCGCGCTGCAGCTGTTTCACGCCGGGAGATACGCCTATCAGGAGGTTACGGGGCTCCTCCCGGTTGCCCCTTCCCCGCTGCAAGCCCCGATCAATCGGACTGCACCTCGAGAACTGAGCGCTGCTGAGATTGAGCAAACGATCCAGCAATTCGTGGATGGAGCGATTCGGGCACGCCAAGCCGGTTTTGATGCTGTTGAGATTATGGGATCGGAAGGCTATCTGATCAATCAGTTTTTGTCGCCGGTCACCAATTGTCGGGCAGATGAATGGGGGGGCGATTTTGCCAACCGGACCAGATTCGGCGTGGAGGTGGCCCGTCGGGTGCGCAAAGCGGTCGGACAAGACTTTCCGGTCATTTTCCGAATGTCGGGACTCGATTTGATGCCGGAGAGCACGACGATGGATGAAACGATCGAATTCGCCCGGATGCTTGAAGAGGCGGGTGTGAATGCGCTGAATATCGGGATTGGTTGGCATGAATCGAAGGTGCCGACGATTGCGATGATGGTTCCCCGCGGCTCCTATGCTTGGGTTGCTCGGCAGATCAAGGAGGCGGTGCGGATTCCTGTCGTCGCAAGCAACCGGATCAATGATGTACGGCTGGCGGAGCAGATTTTGTTTGAAGGCATGTGCGATATGGTTTCGATGGCGCGGCCGTTCCTAGCAGACCCGGACATTTTACGCAAGGCGGGCGAAGGGCGCCTCGATGAAGTCAACACCTGCATTGCATGCAATCAGGCTTGTCTGGACCATGTGTTTGACCATAAGGAAGTATCCTGTCTTGTGAATCCACAAGCAGGTCGGGAACGGGAGCTGGAGATCGTCCCTGCCCCTGCAAGCAAGCGGGTGGCTGTGGTCGGAGCGGGACCGGCCGGTCTGGAAGCAGCGCGGGTATTGGCGGAGCGCGGGCATCAGGTGACGATTTTTGAGAGGCGCAGCCAGCTCGGGGGTCAATTGAATTACGCCAAAAAAGTGCCAGGCAAACAGGAATTTAACGAAACGCTGCGCTATTATCAGGTTCAGCTGGATCGGTTAGGTGTGACGCTCAAGCTTGGCGTAGAGGTGAGTGCGTCACAGCTGCTGGAAGCAGCCTTTGATGAAGTCGTGGTTGCGACGGGCGTCCAGGCACGCAAACCGGACCTGAAAGGAATTGATTTGCCGCATGTTGTCAGCTATCAGGATGTGTTTGAGCAAAAGGCGCTGGTAGGCAAGCGAGTTGCCATAATCGGAGCCGGCGGGATTGCCTGCGATTTGTCCCATTTGCTCGCCCATAACGGTTCCATCACGTCTGATGTCGCTCACTATTTGCAGGAGCACCAGGTTTTATCGCCCAAGCAGCTTGCGCGTAACGAGCACAGCGGACGGTCCATTACGTTGATGCGCAGGGGCAAACATGTCGGGAGCGGATTGGGCAAAACGACGCGTTGGGCGGTGCTTGCACAATTGGCCAAGCAAGGCGTAAAGATGATGACAGGTATTGACTATGTGGAGATTACGGAAGCAGGCGTAATGTATCAAGAGAAAGGCGAAAGCAAGCTTCTGGAAGCGGACACGGTGATCGTAGCTGCCGGGCAGACGCCCAACAATCAGCTGTATGAGGAGCTAAAGGGAAAGGTCCCTGTTCATGTGATCGGGGGGGCTCGCGAGGCTGGTGAATTGGACGCCAAACGGGCCATCCTAGAGGGGACAATGGTTGGACGGAGCATCTAAACAGGTAAAAAGCGGCTTTCCCAATGGTCAACTGACCTTGCGAAAGCCGCTTTTTGCTTTGTACCGCTACGTCAGCCAGGCTGCCACCACGCGGTTTTTACCATTTGTTTTGGCCGTGATTTCCGCTTCATCGGCGAAACGGATCAAATCATCGACACAGCGTGCTCCACACTTTTCTAACGAGGCGACACCGATGCTGGCAGTCACCTGGTAGGGGCGGCCGGCTGAGAAAGTTTCCTCAAGCAGCTGGCGGAGCTCCTCGGCCAGCCTTACTGCCATTCTCCCGTCGGTTTTCGGCAGGACCAAGAGCATTTCTTCCCCGCCGTAACGACCGGGAATATCGTTTTTTCGCAGCAGACTGCGGATTAGGGCTGCTACTTCTTTTAACACTTTGTCCCCTTCCTGATGGCCGTGTGCGTTCACGTTCCGGAAGTTGTCCAGATCGAGCATGATCAGCGACAGGTCGAGCCCATAGCGAGTCGCCAGCTCGAATTCCTGGGACAGCCGATCAAGGAAATACCGCCGCTGGTAAAAGCCGGTCAGGTCATCGATCATCATTTCCATGTATAACAAGGTGTTTGCGATATGTGGCTTGATGAACGACAGGAAGTGCTCCATATGGTGCAGTTCGGTATCCCCGATCCGGGCGGTGTACACCTCCAGTTCAATCCGATGCTTTTCCTGCTGGTACAGTGTGTAACGTCGGCAGGCGAGCTTTCGCTTGGCAAGCTGGAAGTGAAGCAATTCGTCATCATCGATCATGCCGGATGCCGAATACGTATCGGTCTCATTCCGGTAAAACAACTGATAGTTGATCGACAGCCGGTGAATCGGGAAGTATTCGAACAGGGCATGGACCAAGCGCCGGATGGTAGAGCCAAGCTCCAATGATTTGGTTACCTGCTGGCTGAGCTGAATGATGACGGAAAGATCGAGAGCCTGGTGTAAAAACTTCTCCCGCTCAAGCAGGAGCCGGTTGAGCAGCGGGTCATCCTTGTGGGTGGGAAGGGCTGGTTGGACAAGCTGCTTGAATTGCTGGGAAAGCTCTTTTTGCATGCCGGGCTTTTCAATTAATTGATACCCGTTGATGGCCCGGCGCAAAAAGAGCATGGCGCGCTGGTCGTTTTTCCGTTTCATCGCCCAATGGGCGGAAGCCCGGTAGAGATCGGGCCAAAATAACTGGTAGCCATAGGACAAAATGTACTCCTCGAACCGTGACAGCCACAGATCGGTCTCATCCGAATTCAGGGCAATCAATAGCTCCAGCATTTCCCGATAGGCCCAGCCGGCCAGAAGACGATAGCCGTTCGTCGCGATGCTTTTTTGGAATAACCGAATCGCATCGCTCCTCCTTCCATCGGCGGCAAGGCAAATCCCCTCGAGGAACAGTATCGATTCGTTCGTCTGCTCCCTGAATTTTCGCGCGGGAATCGGTTGTCTGCGACGGTATGCGGCATAGCAGGAGTAGAGCTCTTCCATGAACAAGCTCACTTCTGTCAGGTTGGTTGCAGACAGCTGGTTGAGCCGCAGTGCATCAAACTGTTCCCACTCTTCCCACTCACACGTATAGAGGAGCTGGTGCATCAGCAATTGCTCCTGCAGATCCCAACGCTGAATCTTGCCGGTTCGCTGAATCTGCGCCAGGTGATAGCGGTATCCAGCCACGTCGCCCTGAAACAGGGACAGCTCCATTCCATTCAGACAGCTAAGCTGTTCTTTGTTGGCAAAGCCATAGCGGCGAGCCGTCTCAAGCTGTCTTTGGTTGTACGTCCGGGAGATGGCGACATTGCTGTGGAAGATGTAACAGTTAAACAGATCGATCAACAAATCGATATGCTGCGTCGTCGTTTGCAAGAGCGACTCCAGCTTTTCAAGCAGAGCGGACGCCCACGCCTCCTTCTCCGGGAAATATTGAAACAGCATGATCGTATAAATGATCGTGAATTCGGCAAAGACACGAATGGAAACCTGATTGCGTCGCGGGTAAAAAACATCCCGGTAAAATCGGTGGATGTGCTCCGCTTCCCGCCGGCTAAAAGGGATGAAGGAATCGGTATAAAACAAAAGATGAGCTGCTCGCGCCCGTTCAACAAGCGGTTTTTCTACGTCCTGATAATAGTGGTGAAGCTCTCGCTTCAATTGCAGCAAGTCCACCTCATTCAAGAACAGCTGCATGCGCAACAGCGAAAACCGGTCATAATCATCACCCGTTTGTTCTAAGAGACGGAGGGAGGTCTCTTTTGCCGGGCCAAATTGGTTTAGCCATAGATTGACCATAAACAGCTGGCGGTCCCAGCACAGTACCTTGTCCCGTTGCAAACGCTTCTGTAACGAACGGAGCTCTTCGAGCATGCTGAGCTTTTCATTCAGGGACAAAAGCGATCGCGATTGTCGGTAGTGCTTGATCAGCAGGAAATAGAGCAAGCGGTCATTCTCTGTTATTCGGGCAAGCCCAATGAGTGAATCCAACGAATTCGGAGAGGCCTGGTACATCAATTCAATCGCTTTTTGGGCATAGGCGTGCCGGGCGCCTCGTGGCAGCTGTGCTAACACGAGTTGTGCAACATCCGGGTGCAAATATACATTGTTGTCGTTATACACGCGGAGCAAGCCCACTCTGGAAAGACCCAAGAGCAAGGTCGGCAACAGTTGCGTGTTGAGAGTATTGGCCTCGCTGATGTGCCGCAGACGAACAGGCTGTGGCATAAAGGCCAGTACCCGAAGCAAGCGAGATTCTTCCGAAGTCAAGCGTTCGAGTCGCTGTATGATGATCGTCGAAAGGTTCAGTGAGTGTCCCAGCCCGTTGGCCGCCAAATGCCATACACTCTGGTCGTTGCGGACAATTCTGTTTTGTTCCACAAGCTCCAGCAAGAACAAACGGCAATGAAGATAATCGACATGATGCTCAACAAAACAGTGGGAGAGCTGTTCGATCAGCGCGTCATCCGCTTTTCCCAATTGGGAGACAAGCAAGCGCTGGTAAATCGACTTTGCTTTCGATTCCAATGCAAGCGTCTGAATCGATTTGGCGGGGATGCGCTTCGGTTTTCGCCTGCCACTGAACACGATATGAAGTCCAGGCAAAATATGGCTGTATTTCTCCCAAAAATGCAGGAATACCTTTTGCGATTCTTCATCGAAATGCTCGGAATCCTCAACGACATAATAGATGGTTTGGCTGGTGAGCAGCGGAAAAATATCCAGATAAAATCCATACACCCAATCAGCCAACGCTGCATAGATGCGAAACCCGTCGTGATGGGTGCTGATGATGCGCGAAAAGCGCTGGGACAACTGCTTGAGCTTCGGGCGAGCAGCAGGCAGGACCTCCGCAGTCGCGTGAAGCGACCGCTCGATGACTTCATGCAGGGTGGCGAACGGTGAGTTTTTGCAATGGATGACGACCCAGAAATGGCGCTCATCCGTTTTCATCACATGCTCCATGCATATGTCGTGGCGTAACGCCTTGTCCTCGCTAAACAAACCGAGTAACCGCACGACAGGCTCGTCCATAAACTGACGCAGCTGCGCTTGCGTTGATGGCGGAAGCGGTGAGCACATCGGATGGAGCAGGTCCGGTATGAATTGGTGATCCGCATGGAAGGTGAGGCGCTTAGCCGATGGCGCACCGGGAGAAAACCGTTCTCTGAGTTCCTCGATGTGGCAATAGCGCTCTGGTTCGTCAAGCAGACAAGCGGTAATTTCCTGAATGGAGCCTGGCAGTAAGTGCATGCAACGGTTTTCTGCTGACACTGCATACTCGCCGGTAAACAGTCTGTACGCGAGCTGTCCGATTGCATAGAAATCAGCAACTCGAGGGATATCCACGTATTGGGCAGCACGTGACAGCAGCGTAGCCGGAGCAACCGGCGGGTTACTGTAGCGAAACGGGTGGAAAGGCGAAAATGGCTGAAAATCGAGCTTTACCTCCAGCGTGACAAGGTTAATGTGGAGCAGATCCTCAGCCAAAAATCCGATATGGAACTGCAGGTTGTGCAGCTGCAAGAGTGCATCGCAAACGTGCTGGAGTATGGTAAGCTTTGCGTCGGCAGAGAATTCGAGCAAAGAAATTTGGGATAATGGGTAATAGCCCGAAGGCAACGCTGGAAAATGCAGATGAAGTTCATTGTCAATCCAAAGCTTCTGTACCGGAAGCCGAAACTGTTCCTCATTTGCGGCCCTGCACCAGGCATCAAGCCGTTCTTCCATTCGATGGGGAGGGACATCGTTCCATGTATCCGGATGAAAAGCCATTGTGGAATGACTTGGATGATGGGTAGTGGTCATGCATTTCGATTGCTTTGTTAGGGCTACGGTCTTTTCCATAGCGTCACTCCATTAAAAAAATTCATTTCTATTAATTGAATCTTAATATAATTTTCAATTTCGGAAAAGGTTCAAGCTGTTTGAATCGTTCGGGAATCGCTGTCATGTTATCAGAACTTTTGTCGAACCCCTTCCCTTTCCCACAGTTTCGTTGCAAAATATAAGCACGTTGAATTATTCTGGCGAACGGAAGGTGGCCTATGATGAGCGAAAATGGTATTTTGCTCGGTAAACGTCATTTTTTATTTTCTAAGAGCAAAAAAATATATGTTGGCGGCTGGACATTTACCTTGGCGCCTGGGATTACGCTAATAGCCGGGGGAAGTGCAGACCCTGTACATACGTTGATCAGTTTGTATCGTGAATCGGAAAAGGTTGCACAAATGACGTTGGTCCATCGAAAAACAGATACCCAGTTGACAGTGCAAGCGGTTTCAAGCGATATTTTACTAGAGGTTGCCGCTTGCGCTCATCATTTGATCGTTTCGGAGAAGAAGTAGGCACCCGCAGGGGTGTTTTTTCTTATTTATGGGGCTTAGACCGAGAAGGAGGATTTGGCAAAAATGAACGCATTGCAGCTAGGAGCATTTCGACTGACATGGCTTGATGGAGGCGTTTCACAGCTGGATGGCGGCGCAATGTTTGGGGTTGTACCCAAGCCATTGTGGAGCAAGCGCTATCCGAACAACGAAAACAATCAAATTCCGCTTAGGGCAGACCCGATCCTCATTCAGACTGGCGGAAAAAACTTGTTGATTGAGTCGGGACTCGGGAAAAATCGGTTAACCGATAAACAGAAACGAAATTTCGGAGTCATCAAGGAATCGCGCGTGGAGGAGTCGCTCGCCCAGTTGGGGTTAACCACCGATGACATCGATATTGTCATGATGACCCATATGCATTACGATCACGCCAATGGACTTGTGTCCAATCGTGAAGGGGAGCTGCATCCAACGTTTGCCAAAGCGCAAATCTACATCCAGCAAATTGAATGGGACGAGCTGACCCATCCGAATATCCGCTCGCGAAATACGTACTGGGAGGAAAACTGGCGTCCCATCCAGCATCAGGTTCAAACGTACGGCAGTGAACGGGAGGTAATCCCGGGCATTCAGATGTTCCATACGGGTGGACACAGCAATGGACATGCGATCATTCGGCTGGAGAGCGAAGGGGAAGTGTTGTTTCATTTGGCCGATCTGCTGGCAACGCATGCGCATCAAAACCCGCTGTGGGTGATGGCCTACGACGATTATCCGATGACGTCCATTTTTGCCAAGGAAAAATGGATCAAAATCGCTCAGGATGAAAATGCCTGGTTCAGCTTTTATCACGATGCGCTGTATCGGGCAATCAAATGGGATGAACAAGGGCAAATTACCGAAAAAATTGAGGTTGACGCTGAGGAAATCTAACTTTGGTTAGATTTACATTTTCTCGTAATGTGGTACCGTTCAGGTATATCGGAGGGGATTTTTTATGTTCTTTGTGTGGGTCATGCTAATTTTGATTTGTTTCGCTGCTGCTGTTGTCGTACTACTGAAAGGGGCCTGGGTGTTGACGATTGTCCTTGTCGTGATCGGAATGGTTTTGAGTGTAATCACCATGAAGTACTATCCGAGAAAATCGGAGAATGTTATGTGTGGCTTGGACTGTGTCAGAACAGGCTGCGATTTTTTTAACTAGGAGAACGTATGGAGTGGTTCAAATTTGTTCCTTGTCATCGTCTGCCTTCCCGCTCCCTGTTTATTAACGGAAAACAGCTGCCGCTCTGCACACGCTGCATGGCTATTTTGATCGGCTATATTCATGTCCCGCTGTTTTTGGCAATCTCGTTTCGGATGCCAATCTATATTGGGCTTTTGCTGCAAGTGCCGATGCTTCTGGACGGTTTAACGCAACATTGGCGGTGGCGGACGAGCACGAACTGGCTGCGGGCGATCACGGGATTGCTGTCCGGGATGGGGCAGTCTGGTATTGTCGTTACCCTAGCATATTTCCTGGTCGAGGTCGTGTTTGGGTTATAAAACGAGTGAGGGGGCAGATGCCCCCTTTCTTCGTTACCAGCGAACAAGTACGCCTGCCTGGACGAGCCCCCCGCCAAAGCCATACAGAAGCACTAAATCGCCACGTTTCACTTTTCCGGATTTTACACCCAAGTCAAGGGCAAGCGGAATGCTCGCTGACGAGGTGTTTCCATAATACTCCATGCTGACCAATGTCTTCTCCACGGGAAAATGGCTTCGTTCGCAAATCGATTCCACCATCCTTAGGTTCGCGCTATGGGGAACGAACCAGTCGACTTCATCCAAAGAGATTCCTGCTTGATCTACCGTGGCTTGCATCCCCAAAGGAACATTGGTGACCGCCCATTTGTAAACCTCTCGTCCGTTCTGCACAATCATGCCCGAGTTGTTTAGCTCA
>JBLNEJ010000361.1:0-21048 GCA_050262535.1 Clostridia bacterium | reverse complement strand
GGACAACACAACCACAAACTCAGGAGCGTATCGATCGAACATGCTGCGAAAATGGATTGATCTTCTTCATCTCGACCCACCCAAAATTTTGGTGATCGGCTTCGCCTTCATCATCCTGATCGGCTCAAGCCTGCTTACGCTTCCTGTCGCCACGCAGAACGGGCAAGGACTGGCCTGGATTGACGCCCTTTTTACGGCAACGTCCGCGACCTGTGTCACCGGCCTTGTCGTAGTCGATACCGGAACAACCTTTACGACCTTTGGCCAAATCGTGGTTCTTTCACTCATCCAGATTGGCGGTCTTGGCTTCATGACGGTCGCCACGTTCTTCGCCTTGATTTTGCGAAAACGAATCTCTCTTCGCGAACGATTGCTGCTGCAAGAATCACTCAACCAGGTCTCCATTGAAGGCATTGTCCGTTTGTCGAAAATGATTCTGATCTTTACTGCAATTATTGAATCCGTTGGCGGAATTCTTCTTGCGCTCCGGTTTTCCTTCGACATGCCACTGGGAAAAGCGTTTTACTACGGCTTCTTTCACGCCATCTCCAATTTTAACAATGCCGGATTTGACCTGATGGGTGATTTCCGCAGCTTGACCGGGTATGTCGCAGATCCAGTCGTAAACCTCGTGATTTGTTCCCTGATTGTGCTCGGGGGTATCGGCTTCGTTGTCATGAGCGAGGTGTATGAATACCGCCATACAAAAAGGCTCTCGCTCCATACGAAGGTCGTGCTCGCCACAACCGCAATGCTGATTGCAGTCGGGACCGTGCTCATCTTCATTTTGGAATACAACAATCCGAAGACACTGCAACCGCTCTCTATCATAGGGAAATTTTTCGGGTCGCTGTATCAGTCCATTACGCCGAGAACAGCCGGTTCCAATACGCTGAATATCGGGGACATGGAGCATTCCACGCTGTTTTTGATCATTTTGCTCATGTTCATTGGGGCTTCACCCGGCTCTACAGGGGGCGGGATCAAGACGACGACGTTTGCCACCCTTGTTGGCGCCGTCATTGCACAGGTACGCGGGAAAGAGGACGTCATTTTTTTCCGTCAACGGATTTTGCCCAACATGATCTACAAGTCGCTGACAGTCACGATGATTGCGCTTTTCCTTGTGATGATGGTATCGATGATCCTGACCATCACCGAAAAAAGCGCCGACTTTATGATGATCCTGTTCGAGTCAACCTCCGCCTTTGCCACTACCGGTTTGTCAATGGGGCTGACCCCGCACCTGACAACCGCCGGAAAAACCATCATTATCTTGACGATGTTCGCCGGACGGGTGGGGCCGCTGACGGTTGCCTATGCGGTTACCGTTCGCAAGCAAAAGGAGTACTACCGATATCCGAAAGGAAAAATCATGATTGGTTGACACGATCTCCATTCCTCTGTTCGCTTCAGGGCGACGGGGGAATGGGCTTTTTGTTATGGAAAGAGTTTTACTTCTTTTGAAACGTTTTCTTTACGTCAACCGTATCTTTAAGAGAGACAACTCTATCGTGAGTTTGGAAAGCGGAGGTAGATTCATGCAAGGCGAACTGGCCATGGAATTGCATAATGTTACAAAAATTATCAGTGGAAAGCGGATTGTCGATCGCATTTCCTTCTCTGTACGCAAAGGAGAGGTACTCGGTCTGCTTGGCCCGAACGGCGCCGGGAAGACGACGACGATGCGCATGATGGTCGGCCTTGCCTCGCTTACTGAAGGGGATGTATTCATCGAAGGCCACAGCATCAAATCAGCCTATTCTCAGGCAATCGTCCATGTGGGTGCCATCATCGAAAATCCGGATTTGTACCCATTTCTGAGCGGCTATCACAACCTGCTGCACTTTGCCAAGATGATGCCCTTCCCAGTGTCGGCCAAACAAATATACGCGATCGTCGAACAGGTCCGCATGAGCGAGCGAATCCATGACAAAGTGAGCACGTATTCCCTTGGAATGCGGCAGCGGCTCGGGTTGGCTCAGGCGCTGCTGCACAAGCCAAGCGTGTTGATCCTCGACGAGCCGACGAATGGGCTTGATCCGACCGGCATCCACGAACTGCGCAGCCATTTGCGCATGCTGGCAAAGGAACAAGGTGTTGCCGTCCTTATATCCAGTCATCAGTTGGCAGAGATGGAGCTCATTTGCGACCGGGTAGCGATTATGCAGCATGGCAGATTGATTGACGTATATGACGTTCATGCCACGCAAACGACATGTATCGTCCACTTCGTCGTTGACTCCGTCGAGGCCGTGAAGCCGTTGTTTGCCGACAGGCTTCCACAACTCGAAGTGAAATGGCAGGCGGATGGATTTGCAATAGAGATGGAGCGGGAGCAAATCCCGGAAACCATCAGCTTGCTTGCCGGAGCTGGGGTCAAAATATACCAGGTGCAACCGGAAGAGAAATCGCTTGAGTCCATGTATCTGGATGTAACCAAAGGGATGGTGATCCAGCCATGATCAAGCTGCTCCAAAATGAATTCATGAAGCTGTTTTTCCGAAGAGGCATTCTTATCTCTCTCGCCCTCTTTGTCCTGCTCGTCATCGGCGGTGACATCATCGTCAAGAAGGTGGATGGTGTTTTTACCGATCAAAGCAGTTGGAAGCAGACGGTAATAAACGAGATTCGCGATTTGCAAACACAGCTGGATTCTTCATCCGAGCTTTCCACGGAAAACCGCACCATGCTGCAAAACGAGATCAAGGTGAAGGAATACTATCTCGCTCATGAATGGAATCCCCAAGCCGAGAGTCTCTGGAAAGGGATCAGCAATTCGCTTTTCTTTAGCTCAATGATCACACTCTTTCTCGTGGTGATTGCCAGCGGAATTATGGTAAAAGAGTTTGAATGGGGCACCATTAAGCTGTTGATGACTCGTCCCGCCACCCGGACAAAAGTCTTCCTCTCCAAATATGTCACATTGCTGTTGACGGCTGTTGGATTGTACGTGCTGTTTTTGGTTGTTTCTTTTATGACCTTCTTGATTTTATATGGAACAGCGAATATTGGACAGCCCTTCGTATCCATTGGTTCAACAGGCGACATCCAGCTTGTTCCCCAAATCGTTCCGATCCTGCAGGCTTGCGGGTACAAGCTGGTCGAAACGGTCGTCTTGCTGACGCTCGCATTTTCGCTTTCCATTCTGTTTGGCAACAGCTCTGCCGCCATCGTCATCTCGATGGTGCTAAGCGTGAGCGGTGGGCCGCTAAGCTTTTTTGCTCTCACCTATCCATGGCTGAAATACTATTTGTTCCTGCACACCGACCTCTCTGTGTACGCGAATGGGGGCACCTCGATACTTCCAGGGGTTACGCTTCCGTTTTCGGTGACGATACTCGTTATTTATCTGCTCGCATTCCTGATGCTTGCCTGGTATCTCTTTTACAAGCGTGATTTGTCTACGAAATGATCTTGGACAAAAAAAACGGTCTGACAGAGCGAACTGCTTCTGGGTCAGACCGTTTTTTTCGCATCGAATCCTCTCTCCCCATCTGCATGTCAAAATACCTGACATGAATCTTGAATCGAATGGCTGCACGTGTTACATATGAACAAGAGGCTGCAAAAGGATGAGGTGGCGAGATGAAAGAACGTTACGTAAAAGAAATACAGTCGACTGATGAGCACATTGACGAGCTGTCACAGCTGTTGATTACAGTTGTTGATCAGGGGGCATCCATTGGCTTTTTACCTCCGCTGAGCCTTTCCGATGCAAAGCAATATTGGGATTCTGTTTTATCCCCGGGAGTCATTCTTTATGTCGCTGTCTTTGAGGGACGGATCGCAGGCACAATCCAGCTGCATCTGTGCATGAAGCAAAACGGAAGACACCGAGCCGAGGTTGCCAAACTGATGACACATCCGGACTCTCGCCGCAACGGAATTGCGCGTACTCTATTGGAAAAGGTGGAGGAGCGGGCAATACATGAGGGAAGAACCCTGCTCGTTCTTGATACACGTGAAGGTGATCCGTCCAATCTGCTTTATCGTTCGATGAACTATCAGCAAGTCGGGCGGATTCCCTACTTTGCAGCGACAGCAGAAGGAGAGCTTCAGACAACAGTGCTTTATTACAAGGTTCTTCCGCAGGCATTACCCGATACGTAAAGCAAAAAAAGCATGGCGCGGGCCATGCTTTTTGCTTGTAAGTTTTTATTTTGCCAGCTGTTTTTTCAGTTCTTCCTGAACCAGTTTCCCCATTTCCAATGTTCCGATGACATTGGATTTGTCAGCACTGATATCGCCGGTACGATGTCCGGCATCGAGAACTGCCCACACTGCATTTTCCACTGCTGTCGCAGCTTCATCCAAGTTCAGGGACAGCCGGAGCATCATCGCTGCTGAGAGGATGGTTGCCAGCGGATTGGCGACGCCTTTGCCCGCAATGTCAGGTGCAGAGCCGTGAACCGGCTCGTACAGGCCGAAGCTACCTTCCGCCAGGCTTGCTGATGCCAGCATCCCGATGGAGCCGGTCAGCATTGCTGCCTGGTCGCTCAGGATATCGCCAAACATGTTTTCCGTAACGATGACGTCGAATTGCTTTGGTGCGCGAACGAGCTGCATCGCACATGCGTCAACCAGCATATGGGACAGCTCGACATCCGGATAGTCAGGCGCTACACGCTCAGCGACTTTGCGCCACAGGCGGGAGCTTTCCAGCACGTTAGCCTTGTCCACCGAGCAAAGCTTTTTGCTGCGCTTGCGAGCGACATCGAAGGAAACGCGGATGATGCGCTCGATTTCGTCCTCGTTGTAAATCAAGGTGTCAATAGCCGTATCCTTGCCATTCTCATCGGTATAACGTTTCTTTTCGCCAAAGTAGATCCCGCCGGTCAGCTCGCGAACGACGATCAGGTCAACACCCGCAACCGCTTCCGGCTTGAGCGAGGACGCTTCCAGCAGGCTCTGATGCATGGTCGCAGGACGAATGTTGGCAAACAGACCAAGTGCTTTGCGAATGCCTAGCAAGCCTGTTTCCGGGCGCAAATGGCCAGGATTTTGATCCCATTTCGGTCCGCCGACCGCACCCAAGAGAACTGCGTCTGCTTCCTTGCTGATTCGAATCGTTTCTTCAGGCAACGGAGTTCCATCTTCATCAATGGCAATACCGCCGATGCGTCCATACGTAAAGTTGAAGGATACGCCGGTTTGCTCTGCAACAACTTCAAGCACCTTGACCGCTTCCGCAACGATTTCCGGTCCGATGCCGTCACCAGGCAGGCAGGCGATGGTATATGGTTTCGTCATGTTTTCTCCCGCTTTTCTCTTATAAATTTAGTGAAGTCGTGCGGGGCGTTCCGCACGACTTGGATTGTGTATCTTACTGTGCGCTGGCGACGAGCGATTCGCCGCGCTTTTCAATAATCTTGTTGATGGCCCGGATGTAAGCGATGGCGCTTGCTTCCAGAACGTCGGTGCTGACACCGCGGCCTTGGACGATCACGTCGCCTTGCTGAAGGCGGACGAAAACTTCGCCCAGTGCATCCTGTCCGTGTGTGACGGAAGCGATCCGGTAGTCGGTCAACTGCACTTCCTCACCGGTTGCACGGTCAATCGCTTTGTAGATCGAATCCACAGAGCCGTTGCCGCACGCTGCTTCTTCCACGCTGGAACCGTCGTTGCGGAGCAAACGAACGCTTGCCGTCGGCATCGTCGTGTTGCCATAGGACAGCTGTACCGTCTCCAGCTTGAAAGCTTCGTTGTCAACGGTGACAAGCTTGGCATCGATCAGCGCGAGGATATCATCATCGCTAACCTCTTTCTTCTTGTCGCACAGCTCCTTGAAGGCGACGAATGCCTTGTCGACTTCTTCCTGCTCCAGAGTGTAGCCAAGCTCGGCCAGCTTATCCTTGAACGCGGCACGTCCGGAGTGTTTGCCCATGACGAGCTGCTTAGATTTAAAGCCGACCTTTTCCGCCTGGATGATTTCGTAGGTGGAAGCATGCTTCAGCACACCATCCTGATGGATGCCAGACTCATGCGCGAACGCATTGGCACCAACGATCGCCTTGTTGCCCGGAACGAACATCCCGGTCAGGCGGCTGATCAGCTGGCTGGTGCGGGCGATTTCCTTCAGGTTGAGCGCGGTCGTCGCCTGGTAAATATCTTTGCGTGTATCGAGTGCCATCGCAACTTCTTCCAGCGCGGCGTTACCCGCACGCTCACCGATCCCGTTGATCGTACCCTCAACCTGGGTGGCACCGCCTTCGATTGCTGCCAAGCTGTTGGCAACCGCCATGCCAAGGTCATCATGGCAATGGCAGCTCAGCTTGATTTTTTCCGCACCTGGCACACGAATGAGCATTTCGCGGAAAATGTTGCCGTACTCCTTCGGCGTCATGTAGCCGACTGTATCCGGAATGTTGAAGATGGTGGCACCAGCATCGATGACCGCTTTCGCCACCTCAGCCAAATAATCGATCTCGGTACGCGCTGCATCCTCCGCAGAGAATTCGATTTGGTTGAAGTATTTTTTGCCATACTTCACAGCAGCAACCGCTTGCTCGATGACTTGCTCTTTCGTCATCCGCAGCTTGTACTCACGGTGAATCGGAGACGTTGCGATGAAGACGTGCAGGCAGGCGTTGCTTGCATTTTTCAGCGCTTCATACGCTTTGTCAATATCGTTCTGGGTAGATCGTGCAAGACTTACGACGGTGGCATGCTTGACACGGCGCGCCACCTCTGCAACGGACCGCAGATCCCCCGGTGAGGCAGCAGCAAAGCCAGCCTCAATTCTCGTTACGCCCAAACGCTCGAGCTGTAACGCAATCTCCACCTTCTCATGGGTATTCAAATTAACGCCTGGAGATTGTTCACCATCGCGCAGGGTGGTATCAAAAATCTCGATTGTCCGCATTTGCTCTCCTCCTCCGTCGTGAAAATCCGACGACTACTTTGCTATTATTCAACGAATGTACGTTCTTACTTGTTGATCCACTGCATCATGCCGCGCAGTTTAGCACCAACTTGCTCAATGCCATGCTCAGCTTCGATACGGCGGCGTGCGCTGAATGCTGCACGGTTGGATTGGTTTTCCAAGATCCAATTGCGAGCGAATGTACCGTCTTGGATTTCAGACAATACTTTTTTCATTTCTTTGCGAGTTTCCTCGGTGATCAGACGCTTACCTACGCTATAGTCACCGAACTCAGCTGTGTCGGAGATGGAGTAGCGCATACGAGCCAAGCCACCTTCATACATCAGGTCAACGATCAGCTTCAATTCATGCAAGCATTCGAAGTATGCCATTTCTGGAGCATAACCAGCTTCAACCAGCGTATCGAAACCTGCTTTTACGAGTTCGCTTGCGCCACCGCAAAGAACAGCTTGCTCACCGAACAGGTCTGTTTCGGTTTCTTCACGGAAAGAAGTTTCGATAACCCCTGCGCGTGTGCAACCGATTCCGCTTGCATAAGCAAGTGCTACTTCTTTCGCTTTGCCTGTTGCATCCTGGTGAATTGCGATCAAGCCAGGAACGCCGAAGCCTTCAGCGTATACGCGGCGAACGAGGTGGCCCGGGCTTTTTGGAGCTGCCATGATAACGTCAACATCAGCTGGAGGCACGATTTGTGCAAAGTGGATGTTGAAGCCATGGGAGAAGCTAAGCGCTGCGCCAGCTTTGAGGTTTGGCTGGATTTCTTCATAATATACTTGTGCTTGACGCTCGTCTGGGAGCAGGATTTGCACGATGTCTGCCTGTGCAGTTGCATCCGCTACGCTGAATACTTTGAAACCGTCCATTTCTGCTTGTTCCCAGGACTTACCTTTACGCAGACCGATGATTACGTTGATGCCGGAATCGCGCAGGTTTTGCGCTTGCGCATGGCCTTGGCTGCCGTAACCGATGATTGCTACGGTTTTGCCTTGCAGAAGTTGTTTGTTAGCGTCTTGTTCGTAGTACATTTTTACCATTGTTAGTTCCTCCAATTAGTTCAATGAATTTGGTTTGTGTAACTTGTTAGGATGATGGATTGAAATATTTATTCCACGCTTGCCGGTTCAGCGACGATGCTTCTCGCCATGGCAAGCGATCCTGTCCGGGTAAGTTCGGTGATTCCATAAGGTGTGAGCAGGGTAACGAGCGCATCGATTTTTTCCGAGTCGCCTGTTACCTGTACGATCAGGGAAGCTGGTCCAATATCGACGATGGATGCGCGGAACGGTTCAACAATTCCGTTTAGCTCCACCAACTGGTTCGGTACAGCATTCACCTTGATCAATGCAAGCTCACGGGAAACCATCGGGTTCTGGCTCAGGTTGGTGACGCTGATGACGTCGATCAACTTGATCAGTTGCTTCATTAATTGGTTGATTTCCTGATCATTCCCATTGGTGGTGATGATCATGCGGGAAAGTACATCCTCTTCTGTTGCTCCGACGGTGATGCTTTCGATATTGAAGCCTCTTTGTCCGAACAGGTTGGCGACGCGGGTGAGAACGCCCGGTTGGTCATTTACGAGTACGGCAATCGTATGACTTTGCATCTATTCGTCCTCCAATAACATCATTTGGTCAAGCGTAGCGCCGGATGCTACCATCGGCAACACGTTTTCCCCTTGCGCAACGCGGAAGTCGATCACAACCGGTCCGTCGTAAGCAAGCGCCTCTGCCCAAACCTTCTGTGCTTCCTCCGGCGTGCTGGCACGCATGCCTTTTACCCCGTAGGCTTCCGCCAGCTTGACGAAATCCGGGCTGCAGGTCAGATCGATTTCGCTGTAGCGGTTGTCGTAAAAGATTTCCTGCCACTGACGAACCATGCCGAGGCATTGGTTGTTCAGGATGCAAACCTTGATCGGCAGCTTGTACTGGGCTACGATCGCCAGCTCCTGGTTGGTCATCTGGAATCCGCCGTCACCACAAACCGAGATTACGGTCCGTTTTGGGTGTGCAAATTGCGCACCAACCGCTGCCGGGAAGCCAAAGCCCATCGTACCGAGACCTCCGGAGGAGATCAACGAGCGGGTGTTCTTGAATTTGTAGAACTGCGCCGTCCACATTCGATGCTGGCCAACGTCGGTGGTCACGATTGCTTCGCCGTTGGTTGTTTCATACAGCATTTCAATAACCTGCTGCGGCTTCAATACGCCATCTTCCGCACGATAGCGGAATGGATGCTGCTGCTGCCAATGTTTCAGCTGCTCCACCCACGCGTGGGTGTCACACGCTTTGGCGAGCGGCAGCGCCTTGACCAGCGTGCTTTTCACATCGCCTGCTACCATCACGGCTGTATTGACGTTTTTGCCAAGCTCGGCCGGGTCGATATCGACGTGGACGATCCGCGCGTTCGGACCAAACTCCTTCGTGCGGCCCATCGTGATCCGGTCGTCGAAGCGAGCGCCAAGACCGATGATGCAGTCGGCATTGAGCAGCGCCTGGTTGGCTGCAAAGCTGCCATGCATCCCTGGCATGTTCAACGCCAGCTCGTGTGTTCCCGGGAAACCACCCAGCCCCATGAAGGTGCTGATTACCGGGATTCGTGTCGCTTCGGCAAAGGCAACAAGCTCTTTGTCGGCGCCCGCTGCGATAATTCCGCCGCCCGCAAGAATGACGGGACGCTTGGCCGTATGGATCGCTTCCAGGAAACGGTTCACATCTTCGTCGCTTGGCTCAAGCGTAGCCTTGTACCCTCTGACCTCGACAGTCTCCGGATAAAAGAAAGGTGCCACCGTATTGGCAACATCCTTCGGGATGTCAATCAGCACAGGACCCGGACGACCGGTCGTCGCGATATGGAATGCTTCTTTCACAATGCGCGGCAGATCGCGCACATCTCTGACAAAGTAATTATGCTTCGTAATCGGCAACGTAATGCCTGTAATGTTGGCTTCCTGGAATGCATCCGTTCCGATCAGGCTTTGCGCCACGTTACCGGTAATGCAGACAAGCGGAATGGAATCCATCTGTGCGGTGGCAATCCCCGTCACCAGGTTGGTTGCCCCAGGGCCGGAGGTAGCCATCACGACGCCCGGCTTTCCTGTCGCCCGCGCATAGCCATCAGCTGCGTGGATCGCGCCCTGTTCATGACGAGTCAGAACATGGTTCAGGTAGCTCGAGTAGAGCGAATCGTAAATCGGCAGAACAGCACCGCCCGGGTATCCAAACACATATTCGACCTGCTCCAAAATCAAGCAACGCAGCAATGCCTCTGCCCCCGACACCTCTTCGCCAAACTTCATTTCTGGAATGTTTCTCTTACCGGTTAATTCGGCCGCTTCAACGCTCATGTTCTCTCCTCCATCCTCGAAAAAAATATGAAAACCCTTTCACCCCGACACGTTTAGTATGTCAGTTTGGGGCGAAAGGGTTCGCGGTACCACCCAAATTTGCCGGGTCCTCACGGAATTCCCGACCTTGAGCAGTCTCTATAGACTGCGACGCGATAACGAGTGTCAATCGGCCTGCGCCTAGTAACTGCAAAGCAGCTTTCAGCCGGCAGCTCCGAGGTGAGCCGTTCTACACATTCCTACCCGTTTCTCAGCTGCACGGGCTCTCTGTGGAAGAAGTGGTATAGAACTGATCCTCTTCAATGCTTCTAGTGATATTCGGTTTTACTCAGTAAAACCGACAAATCAACAATATTTTTAATTGTTTATTGTTGTCTGAAAATAAATTGTTAAACCTGATTATAGCTATGCCTTTTCAGGGTGTCAACGAATCAAAAAGTTTTTCTCGAAGCTTTTTAACGAACGACTGTTCAGTCAAAATCGGCTCTCCCTTGCTGTATTTTCATGAAAGCGGATACATTGATATGCAAAAAAAGGCGGGCACCAAGGGCGCTCGCTCCTATTCCCTTACACGGTTGTCGTCTCGCGCATTCCGTTGATCAGCACTTGGGCTACCTCCGGACGGGTAAATTCCGGCGGAGGGACCTCGCCATTGCGAAGCAGCTCGCGCACCTTTGTACCGGAAAGCGTGAGATGGGCATTTTTGTCATGCGGGCATGTTTTGGTCGTCGCCATGGAAGCGCAGGCTGTGCAGTAGAAGCTGTGCTCGAAAAACATCAGCGAAATGCCGATCTCCTCCGCCGAAAATTGTGCGAAAATGTGTTGGGCATCATACGTTCCATAGTAACTGCCCACTCCTGCATGGTCCCGACCGACGATAAAATGCGTGCAGCCGTAGTTTTTGCGCACAATCGCGTGCAGTACCGCTTCACGCGGTCCGGCATAGCGCATGGCTGCAGGAAAAGCGCCGAGAAAGACGCGATTTTCCGGATAGTAATTTTCCAGCAGTACGGTATAGCTTTCCATCCGAACGACCGCCGGTACGTCATCGGATTTCGTTTCGCCGACCAGAGGGTTCAGAAACAGGCCGTCCACCGTTTCCATCGCCACTTTCTGGATATATTCGTGGGCACGATGCACCGGGTTGCGAGTCTGGAAGCCGACAACCGTCCGCCAGCCTTTCTCCTGAAAAATCTGTCTTGTCTGGGCAGGAGTAAAGTAATAGTCGGCAAACTGTGCCGGCTTTGGACGCTTCAACACGGAAATCGATCCGCCGAGATAAAGTGAAGGTCTCTCAAACAGCTTGCGTACTCCCGGATGTTCGCGGTCATCTGTCCGGTACACCTGGAGCGCTTCTTTCTGCTTGTCGGGCGTGTAGGTGCTCTCTACGGTCAGAATGGCATAATCAACGCCGTCCTCGCCGCGCAAAATAACGCGATCGCCAACAGACAAGCTCTTCTCGCGTTCATCGACCGCCAATGTAACCGGAATCGGCCAGACCGTTCCGTCAGCAAGCCGCATCGATTCGACCACGCTGTGATAATCATCTTCATTCAAGAAGCCGGTCAATGGCGAAAATGCGCCGATGGCGATGCAGTCAAGATCAGACAGCGTCCAGGCGTCAACGGTTAGCACCGGAAGGACTGCGATCGCTTCCTGTTCCGCTTGCTGAGCAAATCGGTTGATTAATTCGCCTCCATGCGGCTGCGATGGGATGTCATGCATCTTTGAACCTCCTTTCGGTAAACAACGCGTGTTATTTGTGCAGCCCACACTCGGTTTTCTGAAAGCCTGCCCATCTTCCTGCCCGCGGGTCTTCGCCGGGCATCACCTGACGGGTGCAGACATCACAGCCGATGCTTGGGTAATGTTGGTCATGCAGCGGGTTGTACGGCACATCGTTGGACCGGATGTAGGCCCATACGTCTTCTATGGTCCAGTCCGCCAACGGATTGAATTTGACGAGGCCGAATTTTCCATCCCATTCGATTTTTTTGGCGTTGGCCCGCGTCGGTGCCTGGTCGCGGCGAATCCCGGTAATCCATGCCTCATAGCGGCCGAGCACCCGGGTCAGCGGCTCCACCTTGCGGATGTTGCAGCACAGGTTGGGATCGCTTTTCCACAACTCCGCACCATGCTGTTGGGCCTGCTGTTCAAGCGTCAGCTCGGGCAGCATCTGGATGAATGATACCCCGTAGCGCTCCTGCAAGCGGTCTCGTGTCGCATAGGTCTCGGAAAAATGCTTGTTCGTGTCCAAGTAAAAGATCGGTGTCTGTGGCGCTACCTTGTGCAGCAGGTCAATCAGCACCACATCCTCTGCACCAAAGCTTGAGGCCAGTACAATTTGTTGACCATACCGATCTGTCGCCCATTTCAGCACCTCTTCGGCCGTTTGTCCCTCCAGCCGATAAGCTTGAAGCGTAATTTCTTCTTCAGTCAGGCTACGATTGTCTCCCATCTTTTTGTGCTCCCTCCTCAACAGTTCGCTTTACATCTTATGAAGCAGTCAAAAACCGAGGTGCGTGTTCACATTTGTTTTTTATTCGCACTATTCCAATCGGAATTTCTTTTGCTTATCGTAGCGGTTTCGAATGATTCTGTCAATGATGATTTTTCTGACTGAAAAAGCCTTGATAGTCCGGATTTTCAAGCCCATGAGTTGAATTCATCGAAAAAAAGATTGACCTTCGCAAAGCTGGCACTTATACTTCAAGCAAAGTATTCCGACAAATCAAGTGTGAATAAGGGGGATTTAATCATGAAAGAAACCGTGACCAGACCCTGGGAAGCTGATCCTTCCAAGTTGAACAAGTTTGAACTGTTAAAACTGGAACGCGACGGATTGGACATCATTGAGAAGATCAAAGAGGTGGCTTCACAGGGCTATGATGCATTCAGCGAGGATGATCTGACCTTTTTCAAATGGGCAGGCGTTTATGAGCAGAAGCCAAAGGGCTGCGGATTTTTCATGATGCGTGTACGTATCCCCTCCGGCTTGCTGACGAGTGAGCAGGTCCGCACGCTGGCGACGATCAGCCGCATGTACGGTCGCGATCTGGTTGACGTGACGACTCGTCAGGCCGTACAGTTTCACTGGTTGACGGCTGAAAGCCTCCCGGACATTTTCACCCGCCTGGAAAAGGTCGGCATGTTTTCTTATGAAGCCTGTGGCGATGTTCCCCGTACAATCATGGGCAATCCGCTAGCCGGAATCGATCGTGACGAGCTGTTTGATACGACCGCCATCGCGCATGAGCTGGAACAATTTTTCTTGCTCAATCGCGAATTTTCCAACTTGCCTCGCAAATACAAGGTGTCGATTTCCGCCAACATCTACAACAGCGGCCATGCCGAAATCAACGACCTTGCCTTCACGCCAGCATCCAAGGTGATTGGCGGCGAAGAGGCTCTCGGTTTCCACGTATGGGTAGGCGGAGGACTGTCGGCTAAGCCGTTTCTTGCGCAGCAGCTTGATCTGTTCGTCAAACAGGATGAGGTCATCAAGGTAGCTGAAGGTGTGACCCGCATTTTCCGCGATTACGGGTATCGTGAAAAACGGACCCATGCCCGCCTCAAATTCCTCGTCGCGGACTGGGGTGCCGAGACATTCAGAGAAAAGCTGCTCGAGCTGATCGGCCCGATGGAATCGCGGGGAACCGACCGGATTGTCGGCTGGAACGCCGGCTACTTCACCGGTGTTCACAAGCAAAAGGACGGCCTCAACTATGTCGGCCTGCTGCTGCCCGTCGGTCGCCTGAGCGCCGACGAATTCGAGCAGGTGGCCGATCTGGCCGACCGCTATGGCAATGGAGCGGTCCGCACCTGCAACTCGCAAAATTTGCTGATCCCCAACATAGCCGACGAAAAGCTCGACTCTTTGCTTGCCGAGCCGCTGCTCAAACGGTTGACACCTTTTCCGCGCAGCTTTATCGGGCATGCGGTATCGTGCACCGGAAACGAGTTTTGCAATCTGGCTATCGTCGAAACAAAAGCTCGTGTCGTCCAGATCGCCACGTGGCTCGATGAAAACGTAGAGATCGACACCCCCATTCGCTTGCATGCGATCGGTTGCCCGAACTCGTGCGGTCAGCAGCAAATTGCCGATATCGGCTTGCAGGGCGCGCTTGTCAAAACAGCCGACGGTATGGCAGATGCGTTCGACATTCACGTCGGCGGCAGTCTTGGACCGGATGCGGCTTTCAACAAGCGCTTGAAGGGACGCGTGCTAGGTGAGCGTGTGGCACCCGTGCTCGGCTCGCTGATCGAATATTACAAAGCGAACAAACAGCCAGGGGAAAAATTCCACCAGTTTGTCCGCCGGGTTGGTCACGAAGCGTTCCAGGAGCAGCTGGATCAAATTTTGCAAACGGTGTAATTTGCTCTTTCACCCAATCTGTCTGCATGGGAGGTGCCACAATGTTTTTGTACAAACTGGAAATCATGACGGAAGAAAACGGTTCCTATGCAGTTATCGTGCTGGCTGAATCGGATGAACAGGCGTTCTCCTATGCGGACAGCCAGTTCCGTCGCCAGCTGTTGCAGCCGCCTGCCATCAAGGAATTGTCCCTTGTCGAGAAAAAATACGTGGAAAAGGGCAAAGGATACGTGCTGGAAACACGCGAGACCTGAGCCGGCAAGAACCCCCGCAACCGAGCAAATACTCCTGTTGCGGGGGTTTGTTTGTCTAGGCGATTAACTTGCCCTCACCCTGTTTCGTGTATTGGTTCAAAAACAGCGTCATCATCGGCGGGGTCACGATCGTTGTGACCAGGATCACGACGACGATTACCGCAAACAACTCCTGTGTCAGCAAGCGGGATTCAAGGCCGATCGCTGCGATAATGAGCGCTACCTCACCGCGGGACACCATCGCTGAGCCGATTCCCATTGAGCTTTTCCATGAGAACCCTGCTGCTTTGGCGCCAAGTGCGGCTCCGATCAACTTCGTCAAAATGGCCAGCACACTCATCCCGATGATCAATCCGATATTTTCACGGATGCCGCCGAATTGCGCCGTGACGCCAATTGACGTAAAGAAGACGGGGACAAAAATGGAGTAGCTGATCGTTTCCACCTTTTCAAAAATTTCATGCTTGAATTCCGTCAAGCTGATTGCGACTCCTGCGATATAGGCGCCAATAATTGCCGCCACACCGGTATACTCCGCCATGTATGCAAACACGAAGCAGACGATCAAAGCGGAGGAAATGACGGATTCGGTTACTCTCAGCGAAGCAAATCTTCTTAAAAACAACGGAACGAGCTTCCAGCCGATCAAGATCGCGCCTACAAAAAACAGCACTTTTTTGCCGATCACCAGCCCGAGATTCACATCCCCGCCCATCAGGCTCATCAAGAATGCCAGGGCGATGATTACTACGACATCATCGATGACGGCCGCTCCCAAGATCGTCGTGCCTTCACGCGATTTCAGCTGATTCATCTCTTTTAGCGCTTGTACGCTAATGCTGACGCTCGTCGCGGATAGCAAGAGCCCCAAAAACGCCGATTGCAACGGTGAAAGATCCAGTATGGTTCCCGCAAAATAACCGAGTGCCAGCGGTACGACAATGCCGCCAATTCCGACAAACGTGGACGCTTTTCCTGTCCGCTTGAACTCTTCCACATCGGTTTCCAATCCGGCAATAAACATAAGCAAAATAACGCCAATTTGGCTGAACTCCTGCAAAATATCGGTATCGTTGACCAAGCCGAGTACGGAAGGACCGAGAATGATCCCGATCAGCAGCTTGCCGAGGACGGATGGTTGCCCGAGCCTTACGCTTACGCTCCCCGCAATCTTTGATGCAATCAAAATAATGGCTAATTGAAGTATTAGCATCCTCTTTCCACCTTTCGCCTTATTTTTTCTCGCTTCCCCGAAAACATGCAAAAGGAGCCTGCTACCAAAGGGCATAATAATCCCTTGGTGTCAGGCTCCTCCAAAAAAACGAACTTACTCGCGCACGAATAAGCCAATCTTCAGTTTGCACTATAGGTTTACGAACAAACAGCGAAAAGGTTTCAAAAAAAATTACGATTCGGGGAAAAACAAGAGCAGCAACGAATCTGTGTCGATATTTCCGAAAAATGTCGGTAAGCTAGCGTCTGCAAGCACGGTTTTGACCGATTCTTTTTCATACGGGACCTGTGCGAGCAGCGCTTCCAGTTCGGATATGTCCGTTACGCCAAAAAAGTCGCCGTATATTTTGGCGTTCGCAATTTTGCCTTTTTCAATGTCCAGCTGAACCTCAATCGTCCCTACACCTTCAAACCGCTTCGACTGGCGGAAATTGCTTTTGGGCGACTTGCCGTAATTCCACTCCCAATTCTGGTAGCGTTCGCGGGAAAGCTGGTGAATGTTGTCCCAGTCCTGCTCTGACAGCTTGTATTCCTCCACCTCTCCCCCGCCAAAAATGGAGGAAAGCAGCCGCTCACGAAATTGTTCAATCGTCATGCGCTGCGGCAGGAATTCGGAAATATTGGCGACCCTGCTGCGAATCGACTTGATTCCTTTGGACTGGATTTTTTCCGCGTTCACCTTTAAGGCGGACACAACGTTCTCGATCTCGGAATCGAACAGAAGCGTTCCGTGGCTAAACATGCGTCCCTTGGTGGAAAACTGAGCGTTCCCGGAAATTTTACGCTCACCGACCTGGATGTCGTTGCGCCCGGTTAGCTCGGCATTGACGCCCATTTCCTGCAATGCATCAACAACCGGTTGGGTAAACTTGCGGAAGTTGTGAAACGACTCGCCGTCATCATTGGTGATAAAGCTGAAGTTTAGGTTGCCCAAATCGTGGTAGACAGCCCCGCCACCGGACAATCGGCGAACGACGTGCAGCTTTTGCCGGGCTACGTAATCGGCATTCACTTCTTCGATCGTGTTTTGATTTTTGCCGATGATGATTGAAGGTTCATTGATATAAAACAGCAAATAATCCTCGTTCGCTGGCAGCTGCTTCAAGGCATATTCCTCGATCGCCAGGTTGATTCGCGGATCGGTAATTCCTTTGTTGTCGATAAACTTCATTGCGGACATTCCCCCTATGGTCAGGAAAACTGATAGGTAATCTCTTGTTTTTTGGCATCATAGTCAACGGTCATGTCTTTGCCATTCAAATACCAGATGTCATCTTGCTCCATGTAAAAGGTGATCCCGTCGATCTCAAAGGTAAGCCCAGGATCACGCGGTTCTTCCAGGGTTACCCCAAGAGAATAGCCGTCCTGAATGGTGCTTGTTCCGCCATATCTGGCAAAATACCGGACGAATACTCCTTTCTGGACGCCCCATTCCTCCTTGAACCATATAAGTGCAGCTGGTGTCACATTCAATGCCATGCTCCAGCACTCCTTTCAACGTTCTTGCTAGCTTGTCCCGTTCAACATACACCTCTGCTCGTGGCAAGTCAATCCACGAAGAGCTTTTTTGGCAAACTTGGCTGTATCAGGCTTTTTGGCGTAGCCTTCGCAATCGGATCAACCGGTAAGATTTCAGTATTGCGGACAAAAAATGAAAGATGGGCGATCCCTCAGTAGAATAAATCTACGTATGGGACAGCCCAGTACCCAGTTTGTTTCGCTTTCTTTATTGTCCTTTTATCGGAATCATTTTTCTGCGAACTACACCACTGTTTCCAGTCGTACACTTCCGGGGACAACCCGACTTCCCGCTGCCAATGCCTGTGCCAAATCAGCCTTCAAATCGTTTACATCCTCCAAGCCAACGGACAAACGAATCAAGCCGTCGGTAATCCCGCGAGCCGCTCGCTCTTCCGCAGGCATCGAGGCATGGGACATCATCGCCGGATAGGAGAGAATGCTTTCCACCGCCCCCAGACTGACCGCTACGAGTGGCAGCTTCACTGCGTCCAAAAACGCCTTCACCTGCTTTCGTCCAGCCAGACGGAAGGAGAGCACCGCGCCGTGCCCGCTGGCTTGCCGTTTTTGCAGCTCATGTTCGGGATGATCCGTGAGTCCTGTATAGTAAACATGCTCAACCCCTGGTTGTTGGCGCAGCCACTCGGCCAGTTCCCCCGCAGCGGCTGTGCTTGCATCCAAACGCGTTTTGAGCGTTTTGAGCCCGCGCATGACGAGCCAACAGTCTTGCACGCCCAAAATTGCGCCAAAGCCGTTTTGGATCGCATAAAGCTGATCGCCCAACGCTTTGTCTTTGGTGACAGCAAGCCCTGCCACCACATCGCTGTGCCCGCCGATAAACTTGGTGGCGCTGTGCAGCACAATATCCGCCCCCAGCTCCAACGGGCGCTGGTAGTATGGCGTCAAAAACGTATTGTCCACAATCGAGAGCAGTCCGTGCTTTCGGGCGATCGCGCATACCGCTTGCAAGTCCGTCACCTTCAATGTCGGATTGGACGGTGTCTCCAGATAGATCCCTTTGGTCGTCGGCTTGATTGCGGCCTCCACCAGTTCCGGTCTGGTCGTATCCACGAAGGTCGCCTCGATGCCGAGACGGGAGAGTACCTTGGTCAGCATGCGGAACGTGCCACCATATACATCCTCAGCCACCACCAGATGATCTCCGGCGGAAAAGAGCAGGAACACGCTCGAAATCGCAGCCATGCCGGAAGCGAAAGCAAAGCCTCGCTCGCCCCCCTCCAGATGGGCAATCGCCTCCTCCAACGCGTGGCGGGTCGGGTTGCCGGAACGTGCGTAGTCGTATGCGCCGGGCTGGTCGATGTCAAACTGATGGAACGTGGACGCCTGAAAAATGGGAATGCTCGATGCTCCCGTGGCAGCGTCGATTCCAGTCGTTCCGTGCAGCAAGCGGGTCGCAAATTCCATTAACACTCTCTCCCTTCGTGTTTACATGAAGCCGTCAGCGCCGCATCCAAATCGGCGATCAGATCATCGGCATGCTCAATCCCGACGGACAGCCGGAGCAAGCGATCACAAACCCCAACCTTTTGGCGAACCTCAAGCGGTACATCGGCATGCGTCTGTGTCGACGGATACGTACAAAGCGATTCAACGCCGCCCAGGCTTTCCGCAAACGAAATGACTTGCAGCTCCTTTAAGAAGCTCGGGACCTGCTGTGCCGACTTGACGCGGAAGGAAACCATGCCGCTAAAGCCTGTTGCTTGCTTCTTCTGTACCTCGTGGCTCTCATGTTCCACAAGCCCCGGATAAAACACCTCGTCCACCGCTGGATGAGTTTTCAGGAAATGGGCGATCTTGAGCGCATTATCCTGGTGACGCTCCATTCGCAGCGCGAGCGTTTTCAAGCCCCTGATCAACAGCCAGCTGTCTTGAGGCCCGAGGACGGCACCGTAGGAATTGTGCAGAAAGCGGATTTTGTCGGTCAGCTCCTGCCCCTTCGTCACGATTAATCCTGCGAGTACGTCGTTGTGGCCTCCCAAGTATTTGGTCGCACTGTGGAAAACCAGGTCCGCCCCCAATTCCAGCGGACGTTGGAAAAACGGAGTCATGAAGGTGTTGTCGACAATCGTCAGCAGGCTATGCTGTTTGGCGATCTCCACGATTACCGCGATATCCGTCACCTGCATGAGCGGGTTGGTTGGCGTCTCAATCAGAATCGCTTTCGTATTCGGTAAAATGGCATCCCGCACCTCGCCAGGCTCGCGCAAATCCACATAGGAGAAGGAGAGTCCGTAACGCGTCAGTACCTGCTCGAACAAGCGATATGTACCTCCATACAAGTCAAGCGAAACAATCAGATGGTCTCCCTGTGAAAACAGCCCCATGATCGTCTGAATGGCCGCCATCCCGGATGCACAAGCAAAGCCTCCATCCCCGCGTTCAATCACGGCAATCGCTTCTTCCAAAACGGCACGAGTCGGGTTGGCAGTACGGCTGTAATCATAGCCTGTGCTTTCCCCCAAAGCCGGATGGCGATAGGCGGTTGCGTGATAGATCGGGAAATTCACCGCCCCTGTTGTGTTGTCTTTTCCTGTGCCAATCTGTGCCAGCTGAGTCTCAATGTGCATCGTTTTTCTCTCCTCTTCTCCACATGTAAACAAAAAGAAAAGCCTTCTTTCGAGACGAAAGAAGGCTTTGAATACACGTATATACGGTAAGCAAGTCCTTCTCATCTCTCAGAGCATACTGCTCTGCAGGAATTGGCACCTTATTGTCCATTCATAAAAATGAACAATTGGTTGCCGGGCATCATCGGGCCAGTCCCTCCGCCTCTCTTGATAAGAAGAATGCTATTCAGTTTGGTTGATTTCTCATATCATATCGAGCAAATCTTCATTTGTCAATGAAAATTCTCACTTTTTTACTTGGAATTCGACTGGAAAGGCAGATTTCGGCACGACAAACTTGCCGGTACGCAGCGGATTCACCATTTGGGAGATGCGAATATCTCCGACAATTCCCATCATTGCGACGATATCGTTCGGTTCTAGCTCCGGCATCCGCTTTTGTAAAAAGCGGAACATCGCCTCTGTTGCTTTTTCACATGCCTCATCGAGCTTCTGAGCCGTATACAGCACATAGAAATGATCCTCGTCCTCGACAACCGGGGTTCCCTCGCTCACGCCCTTGATCAGCTCCACATGCAGTTGCACGCGACCGCCAATCTCCACGCCACTTGCGGCCACCTCTCCGTCCCCCATCAACGCATGGAAGTCGCCCAACGCGAGCTTCCCGCCAGGAACAAAAACAGGCAGATAGATTGTGGCCCCTTCCGTAATCTCTTTGCAATCGAGGTTGCCGCCGTGCGCGCCGGGATGAACGGTAGAAATGGTCCCTTCAGCCGGCGAAACGCCAATGACCCCAATCATCGGCTTGATTGGATACGCACGCTGCTCATCGAAATGCACCAGCCCGT
>JBLNEJ010000360.1:0-7313 GCA_050262535.1 Clostridia bacterium | reverse complement strand
CAGACCTCCTGGATGGCTATGAACAAAGCAAAGCATTGGGGAGCGCTGTTGGTCCATTCCACCGTCTATACGGCGGTTCTGGTCATTGCAGCCAATGTGATTTGGGCTAAGGAGCCGCTAACCATCCCGGCAATTGCCGTCATTTTTATCGGGCATGTCATTTTAGATCGACGCACATTTGTCATGTGGTGGCTTCGTCATGTGACGAAGGCGGAAGGAAGTACATGGCTAGCCATCATGACCGACCAAGTATTCCATTTGTTGCTCATTGCCCTCGCCATTTCTCTATCGTAAAGAAGTTGAAGATAAACATCTTGAAAAGGAGTGAGGACACAGTGAAGGTGAACATCCAGCGATTATTGCAATGCCTCCTGCTGTTTGTACTGATTGCCGGCTCTGCCATACCGTCATATGCTGCCGAGAAGGTGGAACGGGTAGCGAAAGTAACGGCAATCACAGGAGACGTCAAGGTAAAGAAAGCGGGCGGCGCCAAACCGTTCAAAGCTTTCAACAATATGGCCGTCACCAAAGGAGACCAGATTATCACGGGAAAGGACAGCAGTGTCCAACTCCTTTTGGATGACGGCAGCAAGCTCGTTGTGGGAAGCAATACACAAAGCATCATCGGTGATTTGATCAAAAACGCCAAAGGTGGAAACCAAACCTCAGTCAAGGTAGTATCCGGGCAGGTCTGGTCCAAATTGGAGAGCCTGTCCAATGCCAATGATTCCTTTCAGTTTGAAACGCCAACCGCAGTCATGGGGATACGCGGAACGATGCTTCTGATCAAGGACGGGACACTCTATGTAACAGAAGGGGCAGTCAATATGCGTGGGACCGGCCCCAGCCCCGAACAATCGCTGGTCCTGTCGAACGAATGGGGAGAGGCTTCACGCCAGGGAAATCTGCAAGGCGGCAAAATTAACATAAACGCGCTTGTCGATGCGATGGATCTGTTTGTTTTGCGTGAGGCAGTAAAGGACATTGTCAACGCCGTCTACGAAGCGAGAAACAATCCGGAGCTGCTAAAAATCGGGAAAGGCGTATTTAACGATTTTCTTCAGCAGGCAGCAGAGTTCGTCGCGGCCGCACAAGCAAAGGACCCTACGATCCAGGTGCCACAGGATTTTCCTCAGGTCGCTGAGGAAGTCAAGCAATTGATTGAGCAAAACCAGGATAATCCGAACAATCCGAACCCCGGTCAGACGATCTCAAATGGCAATCATAGCCCTGTTGATAATCATCCCATTCCTATTTTGACGGGGCCGAAGCAATCGCAGCAGCCCGGTGGGGGTTCAGGTACGACATCCGGTAACAATGGTTCCGGTAGCGGTGGTGGGTCTGGCGGTGGCGGCGGTGGCGGCTCGAGTCAGCCGAAGCTTGCCTCAGCAGCCGCAGTTCCAGTCGGTGATGGTCAAACAAGCCGCGTAACAATCACAACAGAAAATACGAATTTTTTGAGCAGTCCGCCATCCATCTCGTTTCAGGAAAGCGACTGGGGGAACGTTCCGTTTTACATAAACAATGTCCGTTATGAATCGGACCAACACATGAGCTTTGAAGTCACGACGCCGGATGATGGCAAATACGCATTTGTGCTCAACTATAAAGGCAAGGCACTGGCTGGAACCATAAACTTTTTCGGTGCGCCTTCCTCGGTTCAATCCATTACCGTTTCGACCACAGAGGGGAGCGCGGATCGTGTCGCGATCTTGAAGGGGCGAAACCTTGGCCTTGAGAACGGAACCATCTCGTTAACGATGACAGGCGGCCCAGACCCGAAATTCATTCCGTTGAATACCGATCTGGGACCGATTGGGATTCCGAACTATCGCATGTCGGGAAAAAGCGAGCTGACGTTCATCATACCGGATAGTGCGAGAAAAGGGACGTACACGCTCACGCTCAAGGTGAACGACAAGACCTATATGTTTCCGGCCTTTGAGGTTCCAAGTAAGGAGATGGGAGCCAAGGCTGCCATCGAGGGAAGCGATGTTGACGGTTCGGTTGTGAAAGTGAGCGGAATCGAGACCAATTTCAAACAAAATGAAACAGTCGTCATTGTGAGTGACAGCAGAGGAAAAGAAGTATATCGTGCGTCAGGCAGCAGCCTGAGCGTCGACAGTGAAACAGAGCTGCACTTTTCACTTCCCGAATCGATCAAAGGTCAAGTAACGCTGCGAATCATTACGGGCAGCATTGAGACGAGTTGTACATTGGAGATCCCGAGGCTCGACGAGCTTCAGATCGAAGCAGGTACCGAGCCGATCCTGATTGGCAAGCCGGTACAGCTGCATGCGATGGCAAAAATGAGCAACGGAGCAGCCATCGACATTACCGACAAGGCCAAGTGGAAGGTTTCCCCAGCGGAACTTGCCGCCATTTCGCCAAGTGGAAAATTGACAGGGATGAGGGCAGGCAAAGCCGTTGTATCAGCCGCATACCAAGGCAAAACTACATCTGCCACGATCACGATACAAGCAACCGGAATGACGCTTGCAATCAAGCCGAGTCTGGTCAGTGTCGAAGTCGGGAAAACGGTAGCCTTTACAGCGGAAGCAACCATGCCGGACGGGAAAGTCGAGAACGTAACCGACCAGGTTCAGTGGACGGTGGCCGATACAAGCATCGCCACGATGTCCGGGAATACATTATCCGGCAGGGAAGCGGGCAAAACGAGCGTAAAGGCATCCTTTGAAAATATGACAGCCGCTGCACAGGTTGAGGTCATACGAGCAATCAAGCAGCTGACGCTGACACCGGAAGCGGCAACCGTCCTAGTTGGGGAGAAAACCCAATTCTCCGTTACAGCACGCTACGAGGATGACACGACGGAAGACGTAACGGCGAAGGCGCAATGGACAATCTCTGATTCTGCCATTGCCTCCGTAGAAGCGGGGCTTGTGACAGCAACTCAGTCGGGGAACGCATTGATTCGTGCCCAAGTGGGAGAACAGCATGCGGAAGGGAGTATAACCGTTATTCAACACACTCCACCAGTGGACAAAATCCCTCCGACAGTAGACCCGGAGCTCGAACGAGATGGCGATTTTGCCGTCCTGCTCACGTTCAGCGAACCGGTTGATCGGGCTTCCGCTGAAGATGTGCAAAATTATACCTTGGATGGCTATTGGTACGATAACCCAGAGGATGTGGAGCTGCTGCGAGATCAACGGACTGTGCGCATTACCAATTGGTTCATAGGTGATATGTTCCCAGGTGAATCAATCTACGTGACGGTCAGAAATGTGAAAGATAAAGCAGGCAATCCCGTTGATATCGAAAAGAACCGTGCGAAATATGTTTTCGGCGGTGCGGAATTCAATGAGCTCTACATCCCGAACAGTGTGGTTCCAGGGGTAGGCACATCCATCGCTGACGGCATATTTAGCCTGGCTGATCTAGGAGCCAACAATGAGTTGTTTGAGGTGAACTTGCCAAGAAGCAGCGAAATGTTTCCTGACGCAAGTTATCAGTCCGAGTACAAAATCTATGTCGAAGCCGATCCACAGAGGGCCATCCCACCCTATATTTTGGACGGCAATGACCATTCAAAGCTTTATATGGGAACCCACACGGTATCGGTTCCGGCTGCCAGCTTCTTCGATCAGTTCACGAATGAGGAAACCGAACTGACGATCAAGGCATGGGGGCAAAAAACGAACGGTGACTTGTCACCTGTGCTGACTTCCTCTGAAACGATCAGGGTCGATTTGAAGGTGCCAAGCAATACGGGAATGGGAATCTCTTTTACCGATACGGACCCATTCGCGAATCAATTGGCCGGAACCATTACAGTAAACAAGGCAACTGATGAATCAGATATCGTGGTATACCGTCTGCTCATGACCAATACAGCAGGAGAACAGATAGTTACGCGAGACATTGACGCTTCGGGTACAGACCTGTCGTTTGAAGTCGGAGCAGGTACGAGCATCTCATCGGCTGAGGGTCTGAAGATTATCGTGACGCCGATCGATGCGGCGGGGAATCTTGGTGCATCGGTCGAGCAGGCGATTACAGATGATTCCTCGGCAGGCGCTTTGCCATTTAAGGCGAGCCGGGAACTGGTCAGAAGCGGGTCCGAGCCGATGAACGTTACGCTCACGTTCAATCAACCGGTTGATTCAGTTACGGCTGCCGACCAATCGAAATATGTCATTTATACGGCTGCCGACACAAGCAATGCAGAATCCGTAGCAATCTCGCTAGACAAGCGACAAGTGACATTACAATTTTCGATTCTGAGCGGAGTGCCGTTGGATGAGTTCGTTCGTGTAAGCATAAATGGAGTCAAGGATGCGACGGGTACCCAGGAAATCAATGGGTTCGAGGCGTTCTCACCGTTCGTCCCTCCATATGCAATGTTGGAACCGGGAAGCAGTCCAGGAACAACGAAAATCGCCAACATCGATGATGAGATGGAATGGCGAAAGGCAACAGCGCCGAACTATACCGCTGTTCCAGCGGGTGCAACAAGTGTTGATAACATCTCAGCAAGTGTGAATGAAATGATTTTGGTTCGGTACCGTCCGACCAGCATGAATCAGGCATCTGCTGACAAGAAATTGATGGTCAGCAGTGAGCTCAATATGGGCGGGTCCAGCCAAAGCGCACCTCTGAATGAGCAGAATCTCCGCGTCTTCCAAGATGCTGGACTGTATCTTGATGTCAACGGGGTCGAAAGCGGAGATAGTATCGGTGTTTATCTTCCATCGGGTCTGAAAATCAAGACCCTGATTGCAAGCGGAAGCTCAATGCAAAATATTCCTTTGCTTCCGCCATCGCTAAACGACAGCGTCGATACTGTCTATCTTTCCCTCACCAAATCAACAATGACCGAAAGCGATAAAGTGAGGAAAATTGAAGATAGTGTCAAACAAACCAGGTCAGCGGCTCTGTTTGCTGATGATATTACGGTCAATGATGAAGCAGGCACTGGCAGCGATTCCATTACAGTGTCACGTGTTCCGACTGGCGCGAGGATCAGAGCGTATGCTTCTCCTTCAACCTCTGACTTGCTTGCTGAGCAAAATTCATCAGGTGGTGATGTAACGGTTGCGATTCCTGGAGGGTTCCAACCAGAGCAGGAGTTTATTTACATCACCATTAAGGAGCAGGGAAAGGACGAAAGCTCGGTTACCCAAGTCGCTCTGTCGGCTGGGTTTAGCGGCGAGGCTCTTGAATCAATCGTTGCTGATCCGTACAGAGCGGCAGGAAAAGTTTATCCGTTCGCAAAGGTGACCGTTTCCAATGGGGTCAGTCAGGCGGTCGGGATCAGTGATGAACAGGGAATATTCATCGTGCCACTGATGGACGCATTGCAGGTTGGTGATTCATTGACCGTAACCTATGAAGTAGCCAATTGGGTTCCGAGTACCCCATCTATGTTTACTGTAATGGATGACATCGGTCCGCAATTGATCAGCTCGTCGTCTGTCCATCTCTCCGCTGATAAAAAATTGGTTCAGCTGTTCTTCAATATGCCGATCCGATTTGCACCGGGTGTGACGACACCGTACACGAACTATGTGGAGCTTGCTACGGACGGAATCAGCTTCCAACCGTTAAGCGCCCTTGATTCTGTAACAATCAGTGGGAATATGCTGGAGATTTCCCTCGATCAGCCTCTTGCAGGTTCTGATAATGTCTTCCGGATTGCAGCCGATGTGTTAGAGGGTGTATGGACGGAGGAAACCAACGTAATGGTTGAAACTCCGGCCATCGATGCCTCCATTACGGTTCCGCCTCCGGTAAATGGACCCGGAATCGTGTCCTTTACCGATACCGATTATGATCTTGGCACGATCGGGGGAATCCTTACATGGACAGCGGCAAGCTCAGAGGATGATATCGATGAGTATGAAGCGTATTATCTAAATAACGATTTAGGTAAGGTTCAGTTGATTGGTACAGTGGCGAAGGGGAGCCTATATAAGATTGTCATCGCCCCAGGCACGACTGTTCCAAACGACCATAATGGTCAGCCAGTCGAAAAAATCGGGGTGATTTCCAAAAACGCAGGTGGCTACGGTGCTGGAGAAGTGGAGTTTATCCGAGACGATGACAGCAATAACAGAACCCCGGCATCGGCGTCCCTTAGTGTTAACAATACGGCGGTATCGGCGATTGATGGCGGAATCATTGAAATCAGGCTGGACGTATTAGATGCTGGTTACACACTAATCAATGCCCCCGACAAAAAAGCAGGAACATTTACGGTGACCAGCGCGCCGAATCTGGCAACAGAAGGTACAGACTATACGATCGATGCGCAAACGGGAATGCTTACGGTATTGCCAGGAAGCAAGCCGGGATATTACACGGTTCAATACACCAATGACGGTGATAACAGTATTAAAGCGACCGAAACAATTGTCGCTTACACGCCCCCAACAGGCGGATTGACCGCTGACCCGGCGACGATCGTGGAGGACAGTACGAATAACGGTGGTCTGGAGAGTGTCGATGTTACACTCCCGGGCTACTTTAACCCTGATAGCTTTGAATCGGTACAAATCATGGGGCTTCCGGAGGGAATCAGTGAGAATATCACGATTAATGGAAGCATCATCTCAATCCAATTTTCAGGGAACGCGCTGCAACACAGTTCGTCAAACAACACATCGGTTACGATCAAAGTGCCACAAGACAAGGTTCTGGGAGCGACGGATGATTTGACTCTCGTCATCCCGCTTGAATTTAATGATTAACACTTGTCTCCTCCTCCCCCCGCATCATGGGGGGATTTTGTTTTGTTGCTGTTCTTCCATATGTCGGAGTATAATGGGGGCAATGACGTTAAAGGAAAACCGCTTCCGATCATCTACATCCCGTACAGGGAAACTTAAGCGGAGGGGTACTTGGTGAACGTTCCGAATGTACTAACCTTTTTTCGTATATTACTGATTCCGGTATACCTGCTGATCTTTTTCTCATCGGGACCCTTCCACATTGAAATCGCGCTTGCCATCCTGATTGTGGCAGGCCTGACTGACATTGTAGATGGTTATTACGCGCGCAAATACAACCAGATAACGAGCCTCGGTGTGATGATGGACCCGCTGGCTGACAAGCTCATGATGATGGCGGTGATCGTCTCCCTTTTGCTGACAGAGCGGATCAGTATTTGGCCCGCCTTGTTTTTTGTTGCCCGCGATGTGGGAATGATTGTAACATCAGCATTTTTCCATTTCCGCGGGAAAAAGACAGTGCCAGCCAATGCCTTTGGCAAGGTGACGACCGTCCTGTTTTACATTACCTTTCCGTTGCTCATGTACCGCTACATCTATGCGGAGGAGCTACTATGGGCA
>JBLNEJ010000359.1:0-2979 GCA_050262535.1 Clostridia bacterium | reverse complement strand
CAAGCTGATGAAAAAGCTGCAGCAGGAGCTCGACATGGGCATTTTGATCGTCACCCACAATCTTGGGGTCGTTGCGGAAATGTGCGACAAGGTTGTCGTGCTGTACGCTGGCAAGGTGATGGAGGTGGCCACTACCGAGCAACTGTTCCGCTCACCGCGTCATGCCTATACGCTGGGACTAATCCGCTCCGTCCCACGAATTGAGTCGGAGGAAAAGCTCGAAGGGATTCCCGGCTCGCTTCCCGTCATGTCGCAGCCGCTGCAAGGCTGTCCGTTTTATGAGCGCTGCAGCCTTGCAACCGATGCATGCCGAAACAGTGAAAATACCGTATTGCGGGAAGTGGCACCAGGCCACTTGAGCGCCTGCGCTCATCATGAAAGGGTGTGTGCCAATTGACGCGTCCGATCCTGGAAATCGACGAACTGCGCAAAGTCTATACGAAAAAAACAACCTGGCTGGATCGGCTGTTCAAGAAACAATCGCCCGCGCTGTATGCGCTCGATGGCACTTCCTTCAACGTTTTCGAAGGCGAAACATTGGGACTGGTGGGCGAGAGCGGTTGTGGAAAAAGCACGTTGAGCCGCACGATCATGCGGCTGTTTGAGCCGACGGATGGAACGATTTCATTTCTTGGCGAAGATATTACTCATTACGATCAACAACGGCTCAGCAAGATGCGCAAAGAGATGCAGATGGTGTTTCAGGACCCGTATTCCTCCTTGAATCCACGGATGACTGTTCGCAGCATGCTGAGTGAAACAGTGCGGTTTCACGGGATTTGCCAAACGGAAAAAGAGATTCGCGAGTACGTTGACTATCTGCTCGTTCGCGTCGGCCTGAATGTCGCCGATGGGGATAAGTTGCCGAAAGCGTTCAGCGGCGGACAACGGCAACGCATCGGCATCGCCCGTGCGATCGCAGTCAAACCAAAGCTGCTGATCGCCGATGAGCCGGTCAGTGCGCTTGACGTTTCCGTGCAGGCACATATTTTGAATCTGCTGCAGGAATTGCGGGCGGAATTGAAGCTGTCGATGATTTTCATTTCCCACGATCTGTCTGTCGTCAAATATATCTCCGACCGTGTCGCTGTAATGTATTTGGGCAAAATCGTTGAAATCGGCAAAACAGCTGATATTTTTGAACGACCAAGCCACCCGTACACCAAGGCGCTGCTATCGGCGGTACCGCGACTGGATCAGGGCGTACGGGAGCAGATCACGCTGGAAGGCGATCCGCCCAGTCCTTATGAAAGAAGTGCGGGCTGCTCATTCTACACCCGTTGTCCACAGAAGATGGACATTTGCCAGCGGGTGATGCCTGATTTGTTTCACGTATCCGATTCACAGCAAAGTCGTTGCCATCTGGTTCAGGAAGGTTCGGGGGACAGCATCTAGGGATGCAGGAGGAACAAAAGGATGGAAAAAACATATATTTTAGCTTTGGATCAGGGAACGACCTCATCCCGAGCCATTCTGTTTGATTGCTCCGGCTCTCCTGCTCAGCAGGCGAGCCGTACTTTTGCCCAGCATTATCCGCAGTCGGGCTGGGTCGAGCACAATCCATTAGATCTATGGACGTCACAGCTTGAAGCGATGCAGGCGGTAGTCGCGGAAGCTCGGATCGCCCCTGCCCAAATCGCGGCGATCGGGGTAACGAATCAACGTGAAACGACCATTATCTGGGAAAAATCGACGGGCAAACCGGTTTCCAACGCAATCGTGTGGCAGTGCAGACGGACCGCCGACATGTGCGATGAGCTTCGCGCACAAGGGGTGGAACCGATGATCCGCCAAAAGACCGGACTGGTGCTGGACGCCTACTTTTCCGCAACGAAAATTGCCTGGATTCTTGATCAGGTCGATGGAGCGAGGGCAAAAGCGGAGGCGGGCGAGCTGCTGTTTGGAACGGTGGACAGCTGGCTGATCTGGAATTTGACCGGTGGACGGGTGCATGTGACCGATTATTCCAATGCTTCGCGAACGATGCTGTTCAACATTCACACGCTACAGTGGGATCACGAGCTGCTTGAGCTGCTGCGGATTCCAGCGTGCATGTTGCCCGAAGTTCGGCCATCCAGCGAGGTGTACGGTCATACGATGCTTGCAGGCGTACAAATCCCGATTGCCGGAATTGCCGGGGATCAGCAGGCTGCCTTGTTCGGTCAAGGCTGTTTGCGTGAGGGGATGGCTAAAAATACATACGGTACAGGCTGCTTCATGCTGATGAACACGGGGACAAAGCCTGTCGCCTCCACGCACGGCTTGTTGACCACGATCGCTTGGTGCGTAGGGGGAAAAGTCGAGTACGCCCTGGAAGGCAGCGTATTTATCGGCGGAGCGGTCGTCCAGTGGCTGCGAGACGAGCTGGAGCTGATTCAGAGCGCAGCCGAGACGGAGCAGCTTGCCCAGTCTGTTGCCGATACTAGCGGCGTCTATGTCGTACCGGCTTTCACCGGACTGGGGACTCCATATTGGGACCCGTATGCGCGCGGTTCAATCGTCGGCTTGACTCGCGGAACCAAGCGGGCCCACATCGTCAGAGCCGCTTTGGAATCGATTGCCTACCAGACCAAGGACGTGCTTTCGGCGATGGAGCAGGATGCAGGCATTCAATTGAGTGAGCTCCGGGTGGACGGCGGTGCGGTGGTGAACAATTTCCTGATGCAATTCCAGTCTGATGTGCTCGGAACTCCTGTCGTGCGCCCGCGTGTCAATGAGACGACAGCGCTTGGTGCGGCGCGCTTGGCAGGGATGGCGGTCGGTTTTTTTTCGCATCAGAACGATCTTGCTCTGACAGCAAGCGAGGAAAATCGATTCGCGCCGCTTTTGGATAGGAACCAGAGCCGAGAGCTATATCGCGGCTGGCAACGTGCTGTTGAGCGAAGCCGTGGGTGGATGGAGCAGTAAGCCTACGTTAACAGAAGAGGGCTTCCTTGTGAGGAAGTCCCTTTTTTCTTTTGAGGAGTTACTGCTCGATTG
>JBLNEJ010000358.1:0-6805 GCA_050262535.1 Clostridia bacterium | reverse complement strand
GAGATATAGGTATACGTCCGTGCGCCGATGTCTTGTAAATCAAACAGCAGGACGTCAATGTCCTTCAACATATCACTTGTAGGTTGCTTCGTCTTTCCATACAGGCTGTAGACGGGTATATGAAGCGTAGGATGTGTGGTGGACTCGACGTAGCGGCCAGCCGGCGCTTTCCCGTCGATGCCATGCTCTGGCGCATATAGAGCCCGCAGATTGACGTTTATCTGCTCCAACATGGCTATGGTGCTGATGCCTTTACTGTTCACGCCGGTCTGGTTCGTGACCAACCCGACTCGTTTGTCCTTTAGCAGTTCGGAATAATGTGTAACCAGCATTTCATTGCCAAGCTTGATTGATATGGCATCCGCAAAGCTTCCTGCGGGTGGTATTGTCGTCAGCAGCGCCACAAGCAATAAAAAGATCCATACTTTCTTTGTCATAAGCATCCTCTTCCATACATTCCGGTACCGTTCCACTCGTCTGGTTCATACCGTTTTTTGTCTACTTGTATTGTATTATGTTTTACCCTATTACAGGGGATGAAAACCGAAAAAAACCCAAAAAAAGGCGAAAAGACCTATTTGCCGATTGAAACGCATTGGAACCTTGCCAAATGGCGAAGTTACTTCTATACTCTTTAGATGAACGTGTAGTCATACACTTCAGGAGAATGTAGACTCATTCTCTTCCATCATGCCACTCGCTTTTTCTTTTCTTCTGCCGATGACTCGCTTCGTCGGCAATTTCTTTGTTGCAATCATGACGAAAACAATTTAAAATAGAAGCAAGAAGCGTTTCCTGAACATTCACTCTAAGAAAGCTAAGCCCTTTCAAGAGCCCTGGATGGTCAAGCTTCCAACTTGATAGGAAAACAACTGATGAATCTATTGAACTTCGAGAGATCGGAGCGGCTAAGTAGATCAGAACCAGTTATATCGTTCCAAGTCGAATGGTATGGCTGGTTTTTTGTTTTCTCATGAGGGAAGTGGAGCGCTGACAAAAATGGTTGGATTCGCGTATATAGAGAACAAAAGGGAGGAAAAACAATGATGAACGAAAAAGAACATTGCATTTCCTGTGGGCAAGAGCTGGCCATAAACGAACGAAACCGTGCAACATGCTGGGATTGTCGCGAGGAAACGATGGAAGCGTATTGTGACCAGCGCACGGAAGACTAACGTTCAGACTTAGCCGCGATTTTGCTGCACTGAACGCAACGTAAACTGACGAATCTATTGAACTTCGGGAGACCGGAGCGGCGAAATAGATCGAAGCCAGTTGGATCGTTCAATGATGAATGATGTGGATGGCTTTTTTCTTTACCCAAAAACGAGAGCCATAAGCCTGGAAAGCGAATTGCGAAATGGAGAAAGGGGAGACCACCTATGAAAAACGAAAAAGATCAATGCATCTCCTGCGGTGAAGAACTGGCAATTAACGAGCGGAACCGGGCGAAGTGCTGGAATTGCCGGGAAGAGACGATCGAAACGTATTGCGATCACCGGGAAGAGAAGCCCGAAGAAGGACAGAAGGAAAAGCGTTAAACCTCAATAGACCAAAAAACGACCGCTCCGACAAAGGAACGGTCGTTTTTTCGGTTGGTCTGGTTACTAGGCGATTTTTTCGTCCTCCGGAACATCGACGGCGATTTGTCGCGCATAATATTTGCCCTTGGTGGCAACCGCCAGCACGATTGTCAGAACAAAGGCCAACACCGCTGCGCCAAATGCTGCGATATTTTGGAAGAACATGCCCATTTGACCGAACGCAGCCAAGGTACCGAAAATGCAAGCGATTACAAGCGAAACGACACCAACGGGATTCCATGCGTACAAATAATTGGTGCGGTACTCGAAATAATCAGGCCCGATTCGCAGCATTTTTTTCACGACTACTGCATCGGCGACGAGAATGGCGGCCCAGGCAAACAGGAAGACGCCCTGGAACGTAAGCAATGGTCCGAGATAATCGAGAGCGCCAGCCAGCATGGCGACAATTGCAGTTATGGAGGTCGTAACCACCCAGAACGTACGGCCAGGCTTGAATTTGAACACATTCTCAAAGAAGTTGGAAAGAGACAAGGAACCGCTGTACAGGTTCGTAATATTGATGCGCAGCTGGGTCAAAATCGTAAAGATGGCACCGCCAATTCCAATCAGATGGACGAAAAATACCCCTGGATTCGGTTCGCCCAACCGTACGCCAAACCAGATGCCGGCAAGTCCCATCAGAAAGAAGCAGACAAGCTGCGGAAGGAAGCCGACAGCAAAAACACCGATTTTCATTTCTTCTCGCTTGATAAACCGCGCATAGTCGGAGATAAGCAGCGCCATGATCCCGACAAGTCCATTCATAATCCCGATGCAGGTCAACAGCATCGTGCCGCCAACCTGTGCTCCTTCAGGCAAAAAGGCAAACAGATTTCCGGTGTACTTCGGAGCGACCTGCATAGCTGCGATAAAGCCGGCGCCCAGCAGAATGATAAAGATCGGGAGCGTCCATTTTTGAAGCTTTTCCAGTTGTTTCATGCCAAACCAGTTAAACGGAATCACGATGAGGCCGAAGAAGACCATCAGCACCCACATCGGAACGACCTTGACGTATTCATGGACGGCACTTGCCATGATGGAGCCTTCGATGGCGGAGTACATAATAAAGTTCATCGCGTAAATGAAGGAGGTAATGGAAGCGCCGATATAGCCGAATCCGCCACCGCGGGCCATCAGGTTGGAGTTGAGCCCTGATTTGGCTGATACATACGCGATCCCGATTCCCAATGCTCCGGCGACAACGGTTGCATAAATCTCCGCAAGCAGCGCATTCATGCTTCCGTAAGCCGTTGCCATCAGACTGCCCATTTGAATGAAAAGCATTGCGGTTGCAACCCCAAGCGTAACGTTGGTGATGCTCCACCACTTCATGCGATAGTGTACTGGAACCTTTTCCAGTGCGTAATCTTCCTTCTGTTCCTCCGCTTTTCCAACAGACTGTCCTGCTGTCGGATTCAGGATTTCTGCCATACCAATCAATCCTTTCCCTTAAATGAATGATGATCATAGTAGTGCGAAACTTCCGCTTGCGGGATGACGGTCCTCCTTTCCGTTTGCCATGTTGGGGAGAGCACGCCTCGTAGGAGGCGGATCGCTTTCACTATGTATATAAGCAAGCACCATACCAATTCTGAAAATAAAGAATATTTGCCATTTACGAGACAATTTCTTTCATTTTTGAAACATGGACAAAGGGGGAGCTTGTTCTTTTATCATTTGCCGCCTCTGTCAAACCCCATTGCTGGAAGCGTTTTCACTACGATTTGAGCGATCTTTCAAAAATGAAAGGTGATCTTTCGTTTTTGAAAGGGTTTTCGATTCGGAAATGGCCAAAAATCGGGTGTGCCAGAAAAGGAAAGGCAAATAAATACGATGAGATCAAGCTTGAGAACGGTTGGTATGCTCCTTGCTTATGTTCCAGAACCGAGAACGCAATTGCGTCGCACAGAGACGAGAAAGGGGGATCGAGGCTGTAACGGAGGCGAACAGAGTGTTCAAGACAAACAAGTTACTGAATCATTCCTATTGTTGAAAAATTTGCACGGCTGGAGGGTTTACAATGGGCAAATATCAATTAGCGGTGGATGTTGGCGGAACCTTTACGGATGTTTTCATTTTTGATGAGGAAACGAAAGAGATTTCCGTCACAAAGGTTTCTTCTACTCCCCACAATCCTGCTGAAGGGATTTTGACGGGCGTTTCGCAATCGAATGTATCGACGAAGGATATCCATTTATTTTCTCACGGAACGACCGTTGGCTTGAATGCGCTCATTACACGTCGCCTCCCGAAAACTGCACTGGTGACGACAAAGGGCTTCCGCGATGTTCCGGAGATTCGCCGGGGAACAAAGCTGGACCTGTGGGATGCATACGATGATGTTGCCCCGCCTTATATCAAAAGAAGAGATCGCTTCGAGCTGGCCGAGCGCGTTGATTACAACGGCAACCTGCTGGAGGAAGTGGATGAACGGGAAGTGCGGGACCTGGCTCGTCTGCTGAAAAAGCGGGAGGTTCAATCGATCGCCATCTGCTTCATGAATGCATATGCAAACGGTGGTAACGAGCTGAAAGTGAAAGAGATTTTGCAGCAGGAGCTTCCCGGTGTCTACATTTGCACGTCGAGTGAAACGCTGCCAGAGATTTTCGAGCACGAGCGCATGAGTACGACAATTGTAAACGCTGTCTTGGGACCGATCCTGAGCACCTATATCAAAAACCTGACGGAAGAAATGCGCGACAAAGGCTATAAAGGGGATGTGCTTGTTCTGCACTCCGGCGGCGGCGTCATGACATCGGAAACGGTGCCGAAATACGCAGCGCGCCTGGCCAGCTCGGGTATCGCCGCAGGTGCAATCGCAAGCTCTTATATTGCCAAGCTTTGCGGTTTCCCGAATGCGATCGGTCTCGACATGGGCGGTACCAGCACCGACATCTCGCTGATGTACAATGGCGATTTGCGGATCACTAAGGACTGGTATATCGAATACGGTTATCCAATTGGCTTCCCGAGCATCGAGATTCTCAGTATCGGAGCGGGCGGCGGAAGTCTCGCCTGGATCGATGAAGGCGGCTCCCTGCGCAACGGTCCACAGAGCGCCGGCGCGGCACCTGGACCTGCCTGCTACATGAAGGGCGGTCAAGAGCCGACCAATACAGATGCCAACCTGTATCTCGGCCGACTCAACACCAAGCTGCTCAGCGGTAAAATGAGCCTGAACAAGGAAGCTTCACAACAGGTGATTGAAGAGAAAATCGGCAGCAAATTCAAGCTGAGTACGGAAGAGGCAGCCAACTCCATCCTGAAGGTTGCAAACGCTAACATGTGCGATGCCCTGCGCTTGATCTCGATTCGCCGCGGCTATGACCCGCGCGATTTCGCTCTGGTCGTGTTCGGTGGAGCGGGTGCCCTGCACGGCGCGTATCTGGCAAAGGAAATGGAGATTCCGACCGTCATCGTACCACCGTTCCCTGGCATTACGTCGGCAATGGGCTGCTTGCTGGTTGACGTTCGCCACGACATTTCCAAAACGTATCTTGTCAATGCGGCCGATGTAACGGCAGAGAATCTCGATCAGGAATTCGCTGCGATGGAACAGGAAGCGGCAGCGCTGCTTGCGTCGGAGGGAATTGCCGAGGAAAACATGAAGCTGATTCGCTACCTCGATATGCGCTACAGCGGACAATGGCGTTCGCTGGAGGTGGCGATGAGTCGTCCGATCCAATCCCTTGATGATGCGCTTGACCGTTTCCACCAGGAGCATCAGCGTGAATTCGCCTTCTCCAACCGGGAGCAAAGTGTGGAAATTTACGGTTTGCGCGTCGAAGCGGTCGGGATGGTACCGAAGCCTGCGCTTCCTCGCTACGAGCCACAAGGCAGCTTTGCCGATGCCCTTGTTGAGCATCGCGACGTGTACTTTGAGGAAGCGGGCGGATACACCAGCACACCTGTGTACAACCGTGAGCTGATCCCTGTCCTGACCGATTTTGCCGGACCGGCGATCGTCGAACAGCTTGACTCGACAACGGTCATTCCGCCAGGATTCGATGTGCACGTAGACGAGTACAAAAATATGATTTTGACCTACAGGAGGGCTGAATAGCATGAGTCAAGTACAAGAAAACACCTATAAAAGCAAGCTTGACCCCGTTACCTTCGAAGTATTGAAAAATGCGTTCATCAATCTGGTTGACCAGATGTCGGAGCAGATCTTGAGAACGTGCTACTCGTTCGTTATTTACAACCGCGATTTCAGCTCTGCCTTTTGCGATGCGCAGGGGAACACGATCATGCAGGGGACGCAGGATATTTCCGTTCACGTCGGGACGCTTCACCTGACAGCCAAGGCGGTCATCGAGGATTTCAAGGACGACATCCATCCTGGAGACGTCTTCCTGATCAATGACCCGTACCGCGGCGGTACCCATTTCTGCGATGTACGAATCGTTCGTCCGGTTTTCTACGAAGGGGAGCTCATTGCCTTCATGCAATCGAACGGTCACTGGGCGGATGTGGGCGGCTCGGTTCCCGGCTCGTTCGATGTACAGTCCCAGGACCATTACGGCGAGGGGATGCGTATTCCACCGATTCGGATGTGGAGCAAGGGCGTCTTCCTCAAGGACGTAGCCAACCTGCTCGCGTCCAACATGCGACTGCCGGAAGAACGCCTTGGGGATTTGCGTTCACAGGCTGAGGCGACACTCGTCGGGGAGCGCCAGCTGCTGCAATTGATCAAAAAATACGGCAAAGACACTGTATTGACAGCCTTTGACGAAGTGCAGGATTATGTAGAACGTCTGGCCAAGTACAAAGTTTCGCAGTTGCCGAACGGTACGTGGGAAACAGTCGATTACATCGACATGGACCCGCTGAAAGGTGACGGGCTGATTCCGATCAAAGTAAAAATGACGATCAAGGACGATACGATTGCGTATGATCTAAACGGATCGCATGATTATATCGGCTGCTTCCTGAATGCAGGATTCGGGTCCTCGTTCTCGGCGGTCGTGGCGGGAACGAAAACGTTCTTCCCGGAAATCCCGCTTAATTCCGGCTTCTATCGGGCATTAACCGTCGAGCTTCCGGAAAATTCGGTTGTCAACGCCCCGTGGCCGATTGCGGTATCCGGGTTCTGCTCCGGTGCTTATGAGAAAATCATGAATGCGATTTTTGAACTATGGTCGAACATCATGCCGGAGCGCGCGATCGCCTGCTCGTTCAACCTGGAATATTTGCTCATCGGCGGTTGGGACAAACGC
>JBLNEJ010000357.1:0-4523 GCA_050262535.1 Clostridia bacterium | reverse complement strand
ATCTTTGTTTCACCCCCTAAGGGCGAATCTTTGTTTCACCCCTCAAGGGCGAATCTTTGCTTCACCCCTCATGGGCGAATCTTTACCGGCGTCCCGATCGGAACCAATTTGGCGAGGAAATTGACGTCCTGGTTATACATCCGAATACAACCGTGCGAAACGTATTGGCCAATCGAGGCGGGATTGTTCGTTCCATGAATGCCATAGTGGGGCTTGCTCAAACCGAGCCAATACGTGCCGAACACGGAGAGCGGTCCCCCGGGATAGGAAAGCGGGTAAGGCTCTTTGGTCACAATCGTGAAGTCACCACGCGGCGTAGCAGTGGCAATTTTGCCTAGTGCCACAGGAAACGAACGAATCAACCGGCCACCATCGTACAAATAAAGCTGGAGCTTGCTTATGGAGATCACGATGCTGTAGGCAGGAATGGTCATCCTCTCCTCTCTGAAGGAACCCGTTATTTCCATCGTATGTGTGCAAGGGAAACAGGTATGCGGCAAAAGTCCAGTTCATCGGAAAAATGGCGCCCGCTTGAAAACTTGTTCTGTTCACCGTATGGATTCTGGACATTTCCGGAATCAGTGTGTTCGTATTTCGAACAAGTCAAACAGAATCATGAGGAGAAAGGTGTATCCTCCCTCGCAATGGAATCTTGGCATAAGGGTTGCAAACATTGAATAAGAGCAACAGAAGCGAAAGGAGAGTGAAGCAATGACTCTGCTCAAACATGTGAAAATTCTCGATTTTTCCGGTCTGCTGCCGGGGCCCTATGCCACCATGATGCTGGCGGATCTGGGAGCGGAGGTGCTGCGGGTGGAATCGCCAACACGCCCCGATCTGTTGCGGGAAACACCTCCTTTTGACGGCGGGGAATCGGTAGCCCACGGGTATCTGAATCGTTCCAAACGGTCGATTGCGCTAGATTTGAAACAGCCGGAAGCAATCGAGGTGATCAAGCAGCTGGTACCTCGCTACGATGTCGTGCTGGAGCAGTTCCGGCCTGGGGTAATGGAGCGGCTTGGGCTAGGCTATGAGACGCTTCAAGCGGTGAATCCGCGACTGATTTACTGCTCGCTCACCGGTTTCGGTCAAAACGGTCCGTATCGAGACAGACCTGGCCATGACAACAACTACTTGGCAATTTCCGGGCTTGCCGACTATTCTCGACGTCACAACGAGCGCCCGGTTCCACAAGGGGTGCAAATTGCCGATCTGGCTGGAGGCTCGCTGCATACGGTTATCGGCATACTGGCTGCATTGCTGCATCGGGAAAAGACAGGAGAAGGGCAATACATTGATGTCAGCATGACCGATGCGACTTTTGCCCTCAATGCGATGGCCGGCCCCGGATATTTGGCTGGTAACATTGCCCCCAAAGCGGAACAAACGATGCTCAACGGCGGCAGCTTCTACGATTACTACGAGACAAAAGACGGCCGCTTCTACGCGGTGGGGAGTCTGGAGCCGCCGTTTCGCAAGCTGCTCGTCGAAGCGATTGGTCAGCCGGAATTGCAAGACATGGCCATGAGTGAGCACCCCGAGCATGCACGGGCGTTAAAAGAGGCGATCCGTAAAGCTTTTCTTGGAAGGACGTTTGAAGAATGGCTGCCCGTTTTTCAGGAGCTGCACGCCTGTGTAGAACCGGTGCTGACGTTTGCTGAAGCTGTGGAGCATCCGCAGCTCAAGGCACGTGAAATGATCGCCGAGGTGCCCAGATTAGACGGTACGCATCAGCGGCAAATTGCCTTTCCGATCAAGTTCTCGGCAGGACAGCCATCTTATCGCCACACGGGAGCAAGGCTGGGGCAGCATACGGCAGAAGTGCTCAGTGAACTGGGGTACAAGGAAGAACAGCTTGCTGAGTGGAAATCAAAACGGGTTTTTTAATGAAAATTCGAAACGATTGAACGAATAATCAGGAGGGGACGAAGGATGAGCACGAAGGCAAAAGTCATTGGCGTCAATATGGTCAAGTTCAGCAAACCGGGGGCCAATGAGCCGTATGAGGTGATGGCAGCCAAAGCGGTAAAGGGAGCTTTGGAGGATGCAGGGATTGATTACAGCGAAATTGAACAGGCTTATGCAAGCTACGTGTATGGAGATAGCACCTGTGGACAGACAGCGCTTTATTTGGTCGGGATGAGCGGCATTCCAATTATCAATGTGAACAACAATTGCTCATCCGGCTCAACCGCGCTGTTTATGGCCAGGCAAGCGGTCGAGTCGGGTGCGGTGGAATGTGCGCTCGCTGTGGGATTCGAGGAAATGAAGCCAGGTGCCTTGGGAAGTGTCTGGAATGACCGGACGCCGCCGATGGGCTGGGCGGTCGAGCGCTTGAACGAGTTGCAGCCAGAACTGCCGGATGCACCGCTCGCCTTGAAGCTGTTCGGTGCAGGCGGCAAAGCCTATATTGAAAAATATGGAGCCGACCCGGCTATTTTCGCCAAGGTTTCCGTTAAAACACGCAGCCATGCGATCCATAATCCGTATTCTCTATTCGACAAGCCGCTGACCGTCGAGGAAGTCATGAACGCGCCGATCATGTTCCCGTATTTAACCCGCCTGATGGCGTGCCCGCCTACATGCGGAGCGGCAGCGGCGATTGTGTGCAGTGAGCAGTTTGCACGCAGGCACGGCATCACGAATGCAGTGGAGATAGTCGCGCAGGCGATGACAACCGATACCGGTGTCACCCATGATGATCCGATCAACCTGATCGGGGCGGATATGACGCGGCGCGCAGCCCAACAAGTCTATGCCAAGGCAGGGATTGGACCCGAAGAGGTGAATGTGGTTGAACTTCACGATTGCTTTACACCGAACGAAGTCATTACGTACGAAGGGCTCGGGTTGTGTGAAGCGGGGGAGGCACAGAAGCTGATTCACGACAGGAACAACACCTATGGCGGCAAATATGTGGTGAACCCGTCAGGCGGCTTGATGTCAAAAGGCCATCCCCTCGGCGCGACCGGCCTTGCACAATGCACCGAGCTGGTCTGGCAGTTGAGAGGACAGGCGGACAAACGTCAAGTGGAAGGAGCCCAAGTAGCGCTGCAGCACAATCTGGGACTGGGTGGAGCGTGCGTGGTGACGATGTATCGCAAAGGATAACACAAAAACATGCAAAGAAGCTGCTCCGAGCCGGAACAGCTTCTTTCTTTTCTCTCAATACTCTCAATTAAGCCCATCGTTGGCGAAAGCTGGTAGAGGAAAACGGAGAAAACAGCGAGGGCCTTTGGGGCACCTACCGAGCCGGAATGGAAAAAGCGAAACACGCTTTTGCGTCCAACGTGTCAATCATCCCCGAATCTGCATGTTTTGGACGCGGTTTCGCTTTTGGAATGGAGGCGTGCAGGGATGACCCCCAGAAGGTGTCCCACCAGCCCGGAGCGTTTTCTCCGTTTTCCTCGCCACCACTACCGCTCGGCGAAGGTCTCTCACTCCCCTTCCCCCTGCAACATCATTCGAACCAGCTGACTGCGTGTTTTGACCCCCATCTTGGCAAAGACTGAGGTCAAATGCTTCTTTACTGTGACCTCGCTAAGGAACAGCCTGGTGCCGATTTCGGCATTTGAAAATCCGGCAAGCACCAGATCCGCTACTTCCTGCTCCCGTTTGGTCAATGGTTCCACGAGCTGGCTGGATGCACGGCTTGCCTCTACCAAAGTCGGTCGACTCCCATGGATTTCAAACGGAATGCTGAGATGGTGCATAAGCCGAGCCAAATAGCTTTTCAGCCGCTCCTTGCGAGTGTCCAGCACATAGGTTGGAGTAGGGGTCCTTCCGTCATAGAACGTATGTGACACGCCTTCCACGACCTCAAATCCGACACTCAGGTGAGCCAGTTCATTCATTTCGGTCGCAGGAGGAGAGGCGATAAACAGTCCGCCCATACAAATGTAAGAGTAAAACATCTTCATCACATCAGCCCGAAGATCAGGATCGGTCACATCGGAAACGTCCAAAGATCGATTGAACCAACCAGCCGGACGGTCAGGCGGTACATCCAGCTGCCGCAGCTCTGCGGGACTCAAGCTTGCGAGATAAGGACCGCAGAGCGGGTCCTGCTTCAGGACGGGAAGCGTTCCGGAATGGATCGGCACAATCAGCGCAAGGGCGAGCACTTCCCCTGTATGAGAACGCATCAGCTTTACGGATCGCGAATCCAGGTTCAACCAGCTTTCGACTTCGACATCCTTCAGCATATAAAGCCAGCTTTCCCTACTGGAGGAATACAGCCTTTCCTTTCCGGTTTCAGGATCAAGCCCGTACAGAGAAATACTGCGGGCTGTCTGTCGTCGGTGTTCGATGTAGGCATTGGCATCGGCAAGCGTCGATTCGGTCAACGGTTCCCAGTAAAATTTGCTGCTTGCAGCCGTTGACATCAATGTCCGGGTCATCGGATTGCCAACATAGTGGAAAAGTTCCCCAACCTCCCAAGCCATGTCTGTCCGGCCGGATGATTCGAGAATGACAGTGGCGTAATACAAGGCACAACGTTTTACGAGATTGGCATAAAAGCT
>JBLNEJ010000356.1:0-2945 GCA_050262535.1 Clostridia bacterium | reverse complement strand
CTGCTGCTATGTATTCGTGGTATTCTTCCAGACATTTTCTCTCTAGCTCATGGCGATACTCGCTGTCCTCCAGGATACGTGTCGAACATCGCTTTCCTTTTTTCTCAATGATTTCGGGAATGAGGTCCCGTACGAGTTTATGATAGGCTGGCATTCACATCTCTCCTCTCTTACGGATACGGTACAAGATTGGGGATTGCTTTTCGGATGCCCCCGCGCGGATCTTCCATATCCCCTTTATACCGTGGAATCAAATGAAAGTGAAGATGCATCACCGTTTGACCGCCTTGAGGACCGACATTCACCCCAATGTTATACCCGTCGGGTGAATGCTGTTGCTCAACCAAACGCTTTCCCTCATGAATCAGCCTATGGATGGAAAGGAGCTCTTCTTCGCTCGCCTCAAAATAGCTAGAGAAGTGACGTTTCGGCACGAATAACAAATGTCCTTTTTGCACCGGGAACTTATCGAAAAAACCAATTGCATGTTCATTTTCAAGCACAACTGAAAGTGATTCACGTTGACAAAACAGGCACTCCATTTCCATCCCCCTATCCCCTCGGCTTTACCCGATTCGTCGGCACTGCCTCATTCGGATCATCCGGCCAGTAATGCTTCGGATACCGCCCCTTCAAATCCTTCTTCACCTCAAAATACGCCCCCCGCCAAAAGCTGGCCAAATCACGCGTCACCTGCACAGGCCGATGGGCCGGAGAAAGCAGATGCAGCGTAAGCGGGACTGTTCCGCGGGCAATGCGCGGCGTGTCCTGCAGGCCGAACATTTCCTGCAGCCTGACCGACAGTACTGGTGCGTCAGAATCGCTGTAATCAACGGGAATGCGTGAACCGCTTGGCACAACGATATGGGTCGGGGCGGACTCGTCCAGCTCTCGCCGCTCGTCCCAGGAGAGGGTTGCCTCGAGGATGGCGGTAAGATTCAACTGTTTCAGATCGTTGCTGCTTTTCATGCCATACAGATGCCCGCCCAACCAGTCCGCCAGCGTGGCGAGCAGCGCCTCGTCGGATCGATCCGGCCAATTGGCGCCATGCTGTCGATGCATAAAGCAAAGCCGCTCCTGCAGATGGCGCGCTGATTTGGTCCACGGCAAAATCGCGTGCCCCTCTTGGGCGATGCCTTCCAGCAGCGCAGCCAGCACCTGATCAGGATCGGCATCGGCAAGCGGCTGATCCTTCAGGACGAGAGCGCCAAGGCGTGTCTGCTTTCGCGCTTGGACCGCTTTGGCATGCGAGTCCCAGACGATTCGCATCTCCTCCACAATCTGCTCCTGGCAAAATTGCTCCAGTTCACTCCGTTCGACAGCGGCTGCGAGAAAAATACGGCTGTCCGCTCCCTGATCGTCCAGTTCTGCCGCGACGAGGTATGTCGCATTGGACAATGGCTGCGGCGGTCCGTCGAGCAGCGCCCCGCGTCCATTGCTCAGCAAAAAGCGGCCGTTCCCTTTCCCCTGACCGATCCGATCCGGATAGGCAAAGGCGAGCAGAAGTCCGCATGCCTGTACGCCCCCTGCCTTTTCATCAGCAAGATTCAGCTCTCGCTTCCACTGTCCCGCTTCTTTCCAGATTCGCTTGCAAGCAGAAAGGTCAACCCCTTCGTGTTGATATGCGCTCTCCGCCCTGCCTCCCGCACCAACCGAACGCAGCACCTCAAGCCGCTCCCGTAAATCGGCATCCTTGCTCCGAAGAATATCGCGCTCGCCCAACAAAGCCGCGAGTTCGCACGCCATTTCCCCGTAGCCAAGCGGAATTGCCGAAAGAATCATATGCGCCAGCCTTGGCTGCAAGCCAAGTGCAGCCATTTTTCGGCCATGCTCCGTAATTGTCAGGCCGTCTGCAATCGCGCCCAGCTGCTTGAGCAGTCCAAGTGCCTGCGAGTAGGCGGCAGCCGGAGGAGGATCGATCCATTCCAGCTCGGAAGGATCAGCTACGCCCCATATGGCCAGCTCCAGCGCAAGCGACGCCAGGTCGGTTTCCTTGATTTCCGGCGTGCTGCGGGGCTGCAGATGCCGATCCTCCTGCTCCGTCCAAAGCCGATAGCAAACCCCTGGCCCCAAGCGGCCGGCCCGTCCTCGCCGCTGATCGGCCGATGCCCGCGACACCTGAATCGTCACAAGCCGGGTCATCCCGGTACGCGGCGAAAACCGCGGAACGCGCATCAGCCCGCTGTCAATGACGACTCGTACTCCTTCTACGGTCAGGCTGGTCTCGGCGATCGATGTAGCCAATACAACCTTTCGCTCCCCATTGCGCCCCGGCAAAATCGCCCGATCCTGCGCTTCCTGCGGCAAGGTGCCATACAGCGGGGCGATACGCACACTCGTGTCAAGCTTCTCCTCGGCAAGCAGTGCTTCCACCTTGCGTATTTCCCCAGCTCCCGGCAAAAAAACGAGAAGATCTCCTTCCTCCTCTTTCAGCGCCTGCACAATGCTGCGCACGACATGTGGCTCTATCCGTCCATCGATGCGTCGTTCCCTGTAATGCGTCTCAATCGGAAAAACCCGGCCTTCACTCGAGATGACAGGCGCATCCCCGAGCAAAGCGGCAACCGGTTCAGCCTCAAGCGTTGCCGACATGACGAGAATGCGCAGGTCCTCCCGCAAAATGTCCCGTGACTGCAAACAAAGCGCCAGTCCAAGATCGGCATGGAGGCTGCGTTCATGGAATTCGTCGAAAATCACCAATCCGATCCCATCAAGCGAAGGATCAGCCTGCAGCATCCGCGTCAAAACCCCTTCGGTAATGACCTCGATTCGCGTGTCAGGGCCGACCTTGGTATCGTTGCGCACACGGTATCCGACCGTCTTACCAACCTGCTCCCCTAATGATGCGGCCATAAAGCGCGCTGCAGACCGTGCGGCGAGCTTTCTTGGCTCCAACATGACGATGCGCTGCTTGTCAAGCCACGGTTCGTCAAGCAGCGCCAATG
>JBLNEJ010000355.1:0-6135 GCA_050262535.1 Clostridia bacterium | reverse complement strand
AGGAAAAAGCACGCTGATCAAAATGATTGCCGGCATGATTCCCCCGACCTCAGGCGAGGTTCTGATCCAGGGATTATCCTGGAGCAAACAGCGGAGCAAGTACGCTTCGCGTATCGGCTATATGCCGGATGACTTCCAGTTTCCAGCCGGAACGATCGTGCGCGAATGGCTCTCGTTTTATGCGTCCCTTCGCCATGCCAGCAAGGCCAGAGTAGACGAAATGCTGGAGCGTGTTGGCCTGAGCCAGCATGCGCACAAGGCGTGCACAAGTCTTTCCAAAGGGATGAGGCAGCGGTTGATGCTGGCCCAGGCCGCAGTTGCACAGCCGGAGATTCTGTTGCTCGACGAGCCGACAAACGGCCTTGATTTGCACTGGATCGACTGGTTTGTAGGCATGATTGGACAGATGAAGCAAGCAGGGCAAACCGTTCTGTTTTCGACGCATCAGCTGGAGATTGCCGTGGATGTGGCGGATGTACTGATTTTTATGCATGGCGGCAAAATGCTTAAGCGGTTTGCCTGCAAGGAGCAGGACCGAGAAGAGATGCTCAGCGAAATGCTGGAGCTTGTCCATGCTGCGGCCGACCCAACTAAATCGTAAGTAAACAAACGAAAGACCCTCCCGGCGTGGAGGGTCATTTCTTTTTGATGCGCCCATTATCCAAAAGCTGGCTCACTGTGACGAACTTGTAGCCTTTTTGTCGCAGGTCGGTGATCAGATCGCGCAGTGCCTTGATCGTCTGCTTCTGGTTCAGTCCGCCGTCGTGAAAGAGCACGATATCACCGGAGGAAACGTTCTTTTTCACGGTGTTGGCGATGACGGAGGCAGTGCGGCGCAGTGACCAGTCGCGCGGATCAACCGACCAGTGGATGATATCATAGCCGGACGTTTGAACGGCGTTGAGCACATCGTGTGTCATGACGCCCCCCGGAGGCCGATAGTATTGCGAAAGCACACCGGTCGTGCGCAGGATGCTCTGCTCTGTGCGCTTGATTTCGTCGTACACCTCCTGCTCCGTCAATTTGTTCAGATCGTGGTGGTAGTATCCATGATTGCCGATTTCATGACCAGCTTTTTTGACCCATTGCAGGATTTTGGGGTATTTGTCCACCTGCGAGCCGAGAACAAAAAAGGTAGCAGGAACACCTTGCTTGTGGAGCGTTTCCAAAATCAACGGCGTATAAACCGGATCGGGTCCGTCATCAAAAGTGAGCGCAACCACTTTGCGCTGCGTATCGATGCGATGAATCGGCTCGAAGGAAGGATTCGCAGCCAAGGCTGCAGCCGGAAGCTGTATGGCGATCAGCGCACACAGCAAGAGAATGAGAGAACGAAAGCGGCGCATGGGGTTCAGCTCCTTTCCTGGAACCTGTGGTACAATGATGGGTGAGACGATACGTAAAGGGGAGAGCGATTTGGAACAAAACGGCCTGTTGCGTGGGCTTGCCCATACGTACCATGGGAAAGATACGCCTGTCGATTATTATTTGCATATAGATGCCGAGAAAATCCCGCTGAATGAACTGCTCGGCCAACAAATTTCCATTTCCTATCTTGGCCAGAAAAACTGCATTTCCTGTGGCCGCAAGACAAACAAGACGTTCAACAGCGGCTATTGCTATCCTTGCTTTACCAAATTGGCGGAAAATGACCTGTGCATCGTGAAGCCGAATGAATGCCACTTTGATCAAGGGACGTGCCGGGATGAAAGCTTTGGCGAAACGTACTGTATGATTCCCCATTATGTGTATTTGGCGCTCTCCAGCGACGTGAAGGTGGGTTTGACCCGAAAGCACAATCAACTGAAGCGTTGGGTAGATCAGGGGGCGATTCGCGCTGTGCCGATTGCGGAGCTGCCGACACGGCGGATGGCCGGGGAGCTCGAGGCTCATCTGAGCCAATACCTGCCGGACAAGACCAACTGGCGCAAAATGCTGAAGGGCGAGGTAACCGACAAGGACCTGCTGGCTGTGCGCGATGAGGTGTACGAGCTGTTTCCAGAGGAATTCAAGCCGTTTCGCCTGCGCGAGGACGAGTGGGTAGACATCACGTATCCGATCCTGGAATCGCTGGACAAAATCAATTCGCTGTCGCTGGACAAGACCGAGCAGATTGAGGGAAAACTGCTGGGGGCGAAAGCGCAATACCTGATCTTCGATAAGGGTGTTTTCCACACGAGAAAGCATGCGGGATACCAGGTTGCTTTTCAGGCAAAAGAATAAGGAGGATATGAACAATGAGTGTACAAGCGTATGTCTACGACAAATGCGGCACCTGTCGCAAGGCAAAGCAATGGCTCGATCAGGCGGGAGCCGTTTATGAGACGATTCCGATCGTCGACAATCCCCCGAGTATAGAACAGCTGCGTGACATGTGGAAAAAAAGCGGGCTGGACCTGCGCAAATTTTTCAATACAAGCGGTCAGTTTTACAAGGAAATGAACTTGAAGGACAAGCTGCCATCGATGACCGAAGAGGAAATGCTGGAACTGCTTGCGTCCAATGGCAAGCTGATCAAGCGCCCACTTGTAACCGACGGCACGAAAGTAACCGTCGGATTCAAAGAGGACGAGTATGAAAAAACATGGGTGAACCGATCATGAGCGCTCGCCAGCCCTCCCGTCGGTTGAAGCATTTGTCGTCCGCGATTTTTTCCGAGATGGCAGAGCGGAAGCAAGCGGTTGCCCAACGGATGCAAGTCATTGACCTTGGCATCGGCAGCCCTGACAAACCACCTGCGCCGCATCTGATTCAAGCGCTGACAGAAGCCGCTCATCAAGATGACAACTACGGCTATCCGGGTTCCCCGGGATCGGCCGCTTTCCGTGGGGAAGTTGCGGAGTGGTATCGGTATCGCTTCGGCGTCGAATTGAACCCGCAGACCGAGATTCATGCGCTGATGGGCTCCCAGGACGGGTTGGCCCATCTTGCACTCGCATGGGCGGACCCGGGCGATGTCGTGCTTGTACCTGACCCGGGGTACCCGATTTATGCCGGAAGCGTGTATTTGTCCGGTGCAGAGCTGTATCCGATGCCGCTTCGGGCGGAGCGTAGCTTTTTGCCCGATCTGGCGGCAATCCCGGCGGATATTTGCCAACGAGCCAAGCTGATGATCCTCAACTACCCGAACAATCCAGTGTCGGCTGTAGCGCCGCTGTCCTTTTTCGAAGAGGTTGTCCGTTTTGCCAAACAGCATGACATCATCGTAGTCCACGATCTGGCCTATTCCGAAATGGCGTTCGACGGCTATCGTCCGCCGAGCTTTCTGGAGGCAAAAGAAGCGATGGACGTCGGGATCGAGTTCAACTCCTTCTCCAAGAGCTTCAACATGGCTGGCTGCCGAATCGCCTACGTGGCAGGAAATGCAGAAATCATCAAACCGCTTGCGGTGGTCAAATCAAACATTGACTACGGGGTGTTTGTCCCAGTTCAGGAGATGGCAATCGCCGCGTTGCGCCATGACCGAAGCAGCAGGGAAACGAATCCGGTAGCAGCCCTCTATCAGGAGCGGCGCAATGTGTTGCTACAAGCACTGGCAGAGATCGGATGGGAGATCGAGCTGCCGAAAGCAACGATGTTTGTTTGGGCCAAGGTGCCGGCAGGCTGGACTTCACGCCAATTTGCCTTTGAGCTTTTGGAAAGAACAGGCGTTGTCGTCATTCCAGGGGATGCTTTTGGGCAAGAAGGGGAAGGATACGTACGGATCGCCCTCGTCAAAGAACCGGAAGAATTGCGCCTTGTAGCGAAAAGAATCGGGGAATCCGGGATATTTCGCTGATTGTAAAAACTGTAAACATTCCTTAAAGTGATTCCTATATTATATTGACTATAATCTAGACTCTTGCTATCATAGATTTTGTACAAACGATATAAAATTGTAGGAGGTCTACATAATGGCACAACGTCTTGTTGGTAATAAAGCTCCTGATTTCACAATGGACACCGCTCTGGGTAACGGCCAAGAATTCGGCAAAGTTTCTTTGTCCGACTACAAAGGCAAATGGCTCGTACTGTTCTTCTACCCACTCGATTTCACGTTCGTTTGCCCAACTGAAATCATCGCAATGAGTGAAGCGGTTGAAGTGTTCAAAGACCTGGATGCAGAAGTACTGGGTGTTTCCACTGACTCCATCCATTCCCACAAAGCTTGGATCAACACGCCTCGCGACAAAAACGGTCTCGGCGGTCTGAACTATCCGCTCGCTTCCGATATTCTCAAAACCGTTGCAAGCGACTACGGCGTTCTGGATGAGAACAAAGGTATCGCGTTCCGCGGCCTGTTCATCATCGATCCAGAAGGCAATTTGAAATATCAAGTGGTGAACGACCTGAGCATCGGCCGTTCCGTTGATGAAACTTTGCGTATTCTGCAAGCTCTGCAATCCGGCGGTCTGTGCGCAGCTAACTGGCGCCCAGGTCAAGCAAACCTGTAAAAATTAAACGTTGTTTCTCCAAAAAGGGTCTAACTTCTTTTGTTGTTAGACCCTTTTTTCCACATTTCATACATAGATTCGGGAAGGAGCGGTTATCATGAGATTGCGTGAAGAACTACCTGATTTTCCGGGAATTACCGAATGGATTAACGGCCAGGTAACCAAAGCGGATCTGGCGGGCAAGCCGGTGTTGGTTCACTTCTGGTCGGTGAGCTGCTACATGTGCAAGGAGTCGCTGCCGCAAATCAACGAGTGGCGTGAAAAGTATGCAGCGAACGGCTTGAAAGTGGTGGGCGTTCACATGCCGCGCTCGGAAGCGGATACGAATTTGGAGACGATCAAGCAGACGATTGCTCAGTACGAGCTGACCCATCCCATCGCTGTCGATAATGAAATGAAGACAACCGATGCCTTCCAGAACGAGTATGTACCGGCCTATTATCTGTTTGATGAGACGTTGCAGTTGCGCCATTTCCAGGCGGGGGAGAAAGGTCTCAGCATGGTAAAAAAACGCTTGAATCGAATTTTAGGAATTGAAGAGGATTCTTAATCGCTTTGTCCAATTAATAAAGGTGACTTTGAATCAATGATCAGCGTTTGACAGGAGGCTAAAAGCAATGGAATTTCCAAAAAATCTGCGGTATAGCGAAGAACACGAATGGGTGCGCGTTGAAGGAAACAAAGCGTACATCGGCATCACGGAGTTCGCACAATCTGAACTGGGTGATATCGTATTCGTGGAACTGCCGGAAGTAGGGGCGACACTCAAGCAAGACGAGCCGTTCGGCAGCGTTGAATCCGTAAAAACCGTATCCGAGCTGTATGCTCCGGTAAGCGGTACAGTAGTAGAAGTAAACGGTGATCTGGAGGATGCACCAGAGCTGGTGAACTCCTCTTCGTATGATAAAGCCTGGATGATCGTAGTCGAGCTGTCAGATGCAAGCGAGCTGGATAAGCTGCTGGACGCTGATAAATACGAGGCAATGGTAAAAGAATAGGTTTGCCGACATGAGACCCCCTGCCAACGATTAGGCAGGGGGTCTTTTTTACGATCAGCAATAGGGAAATGATAGCTATTCATGCAAAAAAAGTAAATGAATAATGCATATCGGCCCCCCGTAAAGTAATATGAAGCCATGAGCATACTCCAAAATGTGAAGGGATGAGGACGATGTTTGGAAAATTGGCGGCAGATGCACTCGGATTAAGCGATATCGGCAGTGTGATCAAACCGAGCGATTATGACAAAGTGGATTCAGACGATTACATCATGCATGAAGATCAGGAAAAAATCTATTTTCTGATCAAATCGAAATCAGACGAGTATTGCTTTACAAACCTCGCGCTAATCCATCTCGACGGAACGAGTGCGATGAGCAAAAAGCGGACGCTGCGACGTTTTCCCTATTCCAGCAACAAAATTACGGCCGTATCGCTCGAAACCGCGGGGACAGTCGATTTGGATGTGGAGATCAAGTTCACAATCGGCTCTCAAGGATATTCCATTGATGTGCACAAAAAGCACATTGAAGAGCTGAAGGATCTCTATAAAGCGCTTGTGAAAATCGCTGAAATTACCCACGAGAATGAAATTTCTTTGGATTTTGCTAAGCAAAGCCTGAATACGGCTCAAAGCACGCTTGGCCGGATTACGGGTATCCAGGCGGATGTTGCTGCCCAGTTCCAGCGCATCAACCAGTTT
>JBLNEJ010000354.1:0-4125 GCA_050262535.1 Clostridia bacterium | reverse complement strand
GCTCTCACCGCTGGTCCGAACTTGTCCGCAATTCTCCCGTGATACACTTCACTTCCGGTCGTAACAAGGCCGATACGGCGTTTCGGAAACGGCACAAGCTCAACGATCGACCCGACAAACGTGCGGGCAAGCTGCTCCAGCTCAACGATCCGACTTTCCTCCATAACCAATGGAATGATGCGGGTGGCAGCCACTGATTCTCCAGCCTGTACAACGTTATTTGTCTCAATCGTCGCAAGCGCAATGCCCTCAAGCTCATTGAGCTGATGGATCGCCTCCGCATTGATTTTGACCAGTCCCATATAGCTTGCTTTCAACGTTACTTTTCCTTCATAAGGTTCGGTAAACACTAGCCCTGTCCCTGCTACTGCTTTCGCAATTCGCTCGGCAGCATCGTTTTCGTGAAGCCATCCCTCTTGCATGTCCAAGATATAGATGTGTTCTTTTCCGATCGAAAGCAAGGGCTCGATGTCGGCTTCTGTGATGACGTGTCCTTTTTTAAACAGGCGCCCTTTGAATTCACCCGGCAAAATTTGCGTCATGTCATGCGGCAGGACAAGCCCGACCGCCTCACGTACAGGCACTTCTTTGAACGCCGGTTTGTTTACCAACCCAATCCGCCCCAATCCTCATCGGCTTGTTCTGTCCCTTGCAGAATGTGCAAGGCGTCTGGCAGCATGTCAGCGATTGCTTCAAAGCATATTTTTACACCTTTTGGGTGCCCAGGCAAATTGAAAATCAAGGAATTGCCGCGTGTTCCGGCAACTGCACGCGTCAACATGGCACGACGGGACTGCTGCATGCCTGCCCGTCTCATTTCTTCCGCCAGGCCGGGCATCGGTCTGTCAATCACCCACTTGGTTACTTCGGGCGTTACATCACGCGGGCTTAATCCAGTACCACCTGCGACAATGAGCAGATCGCACTTTTCGCGGTCGACCAGCTCAATCATCGTCTCCTGTAGCTCTTCCATATTGTCAGGCACTTTGCGATAAACGGCCACATCGCATTGCAGCCACTCGCGAATGAGCACTTTCAGCAAATCAATCCGATCATCCGGACGCTCTCCGCGGGAGATTGAATCACTTGCTGTAATGACACCGATTTTCCAATGGGACATTTCCATACCTCCAGTCAATATTTCATTATACTACATGAGCATGTCCGCACCCTTTAGAACTGTGGCGGAAATGTTGCAGATACGCCTGATTCAGTTGTCACGTACTGCACGCGAAAATCATGCGGTTCCATCGGCAATTCGTCCACAAGCTGCACCTCAAATGAAAGCCCGATCAGAATCGGTCGGTGAGAAAGACTGGCGAGAAAGCGATCATAATAGCCTTCCCCATATCCCATCCTGCCCCCCTGCCGGTCAAAAGCAGATCCCGGCATAATCACAGCATCCAGCGCACCGGCATCCGCTGGTTCGGCTGTATCCGGATCAGGCTCGCAGATACCGTACGCGCCTTGCTTCAAGCTGTTTTCATCCGTAAAAACGAAAGGGACAATCCGCTTGTTCTGCTGATCCGTATACGGAAGCCAAATCTGCTGGCCCCGCTTGAGAGCCATTGCCAGAAACGGGCGGGTATCAATCTCGTCGCGAAACGGAAAAAAGGCCATGACTGTTCGACACTGGGCTAGCACCCCCAGCTTGGCCAGATGCTCTGCTGCCTGGCTGGAAAATTGCTGCCGCTCCCCTTCGGTTAACGCTTTTCGCCGAGCCAAAATCTCTTGGCGCAGCGCCTGCTTGCGAGCCTTCATATCCATGCGTAAATCCTCTCCACTTGTCCATGCTCCAATCCTTCGGCTAAACTAGAAGGATGAAATTCTTGAGGTGAAACCATGATTCTATTACAGGCCGAACACATTCAAAAAGCATATGGTATTGAAACTATTTTACAAGATATATCGCTTCAAATACAAACCGGAGAACGCGTTGGCTTGGTCGGTGTGAACGGTGCTGGCAAATCGACGCTAATGAAAATACTCGCTGGACAGTTGAGCTACGACAGCGGTGTCATTCGCATTCCGAAAGAAGTGACAATGGGCTATCTGGCGCAAAACACCGGACTGGAGTCAGAACGCTCGATCTGGGCGGAAATGCTGTCGGTATTCCACGATCTGCAAAAGGAAGAAGCGGAGCTGCGGAAGCTGGAAGCAATGATGGGGGATGCGGCTGTTCTCGCCGATGAGCGACGCTATCAGCAAATTCTTGACGATTATTCACGCCGCTCGGAAGCATTCAAGGAAAGAGGCGGCTACAGCTATGAAGCCTCCATCCGCGGCGTCCTGCATGGTCTGCGCTTCGCCGAGATGGATTACCAGGCTCCGATCAAAATGCTGAGCGGCGGGCAAAAAACACGTTTGGCATTGGCGAAGCTACTGCTGCAATCGCCCGATCTGCTGCTCCTCGACGAGCCGACCAACCATCTGGACATCGAGACGCTGACGTGGCTCGAGCAGTATTTGCAAAACTACAAAGGCGCAATCCTGATCGTCTCCCATGACCGCTACTTTCTGGACAAGCTGGTCAATGTGGTCTATGAAATCGAGCGTACCCGCGCAACCCGCTACAACGGCAACTATTCGCGCTTCCTCGACCTCAAAGCGGCTTCATTGGAACAGGAGCTGAAAAAGTTCGAGAAGCAGCAGGAGGAAATTTCCAAGCTGGAGGATTTCATCGCCCGCAATTTGGCGAGAGCCTCCACCACCAAGCGCGCGCAAAGCCGCCGCAAAACGCTGGAAAAGATGGACCGCCTGGACAAGCCGATCACCCATAACAAATCGGCCAACTTTTCCTTTGATATCGCCAAAATGAGCGGTCACGTCGTCATGAAGGCATCGGAGCTGTCCATCGGTTATCCTGACGCTGTGCTCTCCCGCAATCTCAGCTTCGAGATTGAGCGCGAGGAACGCGTCGCCCTGGTCGGTCCAAACGGGATCGGCAAGTCCACGCTGCTCAAGACGATTATCGGACAACTGAAACAGCATGGCGGGACGATCCAGATGGGCACCAACGTCCAGATTGGCTACTATGATCAGGAACAAAGCCATCTGCACACAGGCAAAGCGATTTTGAATGAAATCTGGGACGATTACCCGCTGATGCCGGAAAAAGACGTCCGTACCTTGCTGGGCAACTTTCTGTTTAGCGGAGATGACGTCCAGAAAAAAATCGGCGATCTGTCCGGAGGCGAGCGTGCGCGTGTTTCCCTGGCCAAGCTGCTGTTGAAGCAGGCCAATTTCCTGATTTTTGACGAGCCGACCAACCATCTGGACATCTTGAGCAAAGAGGTGCTGGAGAACGCGCTGTTTGATTATCCAGGAACAATCCTGTTCGTTTCCCATGACCGCTACTTCCTAAACAAAATCGCCACCCGCGTGCTGGATCTGTCCTCTGACGGCTTGACCAGCTATTTGGGCAATTACGATTACTTTGTGGAGAAAAAGCAGGAGCTGGCCGAGCTCGCTGCCGAACAGGCGCAAGCGCTAGCCGCCAAAAAAGGAGCCGCTGCAAGCGAGCAGCCGGAAAAATCAAGCTACGAACAGGACAAGGAAGCGAAACGGCGCGAGAGACAACGGCAAAAGCGGCTGGAGGAAATCGAAGCCTCCATCATGGAACGGGAGGAGACCATTACCCGCTTGGAGGAGGCGCTTTGCCTGCCTGAGGTTTACAGCGATCACACAAAAGCAAAGGAACATAACGATCACATCCACCTGGCCAAGACCGAAATGGAAGCTTTGTATGAGGAATGGCAGCGCCTGTCGGAAGGATAATTCCTACGTCCCTTGCGTGGAACGGTTTGCCTGGACAACATCCTCCTCTAGCGCCTCATAGAGCGCCGGCATGACAAAAAAGATAATGGAAGTCGCGGCAGAAATAATCCCGGAATCATTGAGAACGAGACCGGCAAGCGACCCGGCGATGATGCCATGAAAGCCCCCGACGATCATCGGGTGCTTTTGGGCCAGTCTCCGCAAGAAACGCCCGGACAGGAACGTCAGCAGGCTGATTGCAACCAGCGACACAAGAAACACCTTGCTCCAGATGGATATCCGAATCAACCTGACATTCATGGCAAGCTTCCGTTCAACCATCTGCCCTACGGTCATCCAGTCTCCCGC
>JBLNEJ010000353.1:0-4543 GCA_050262535.1 Clostridia bacterium | reverse complement strand
CAGAATGGCGAAACGGGGCCGCTGGTGAAAGAGATCAGCCATATGATCAAGAACACATTGGGCGTTTCCGTTGTGTTGCGCGTGCTGCAGCCGAATTCCATTTTGCGCAGTGAAGGCAAGGCGATCCGCATCGTCGATAACCGCAACAAGTCGAAGGCGATTTGACAAGCCGTCACGGTGAAAAGGAGAGGGAAGCCCATGTCATACGAGTTTTTGCAAGTTACTGTGGAGGAAACGGTCGGCATCATTGCGCTCAATCGTCCGAAGGTGTTCAATGCGCTCAATTTGCAGCTGGTGGATGAACTGGTGGCCGAGCTTGAGCGGATGGACCGTGATCCGTCAATCCGGGTCATCGTCGTCACAGGGAACGACAAGGCATTCGCGGCAGGGGCAGACATCAACGAAATGGCGGAAGATTCCGCGATCTCCATTCTGAAAAAGAACCAGTTTGCCGTGTGGGACCGCATCACGCTGATTTCGAAGCCGATCATTGCGGCTGTAAGCGGCTTTGCCTTGGGTGGCGGCTGCGAGCTGATGATGAGCTGCGACATGGTGGTCGCCTCGGAGACAGCCATGATCGGACAGCCGGAGGTCAAGCTGGGCGTTATGCCTGGAGCCGGCGGCACGCAGCGGTTGACGCGGGCGGTTGGGCAGCGCAAGGCGATGGAGATGCTGCTGACCGGCGAGCCGATCTCGGCGACAGAAGCGCTGCGCTATGGACTGGTCAACCGGGTGGTGCCTGTTGAAGCGTACCTGCGTGAATCGATCAGGCTGGCGAAGCAGATCGCCCAGCAACCGCCGCTGGCTGTGCAGATGATCAAAAAATCGGTGCACAAGGCGCAGGATCTCCCGCTCGATGAAGGGATGGACTACGAACGGAACTGCTTTTACTTGCTGCTGGCAAGCGAGGATCGCACAGAGGGTATGAAGGCGTTTCTGGAAAAGCGAAAACCCCGGTTTACGGGACGGTAGGAGGGACACCGATGTACGAAACGATTTTGTATGAGGTCGCAGACGGCGTCGCAATCGTGACGATGAATCGGCCGGACAAATTCAACGCGTTTACCGAGCTGATGCACAAGGAGATTATCGCGGCCTTGAAGCAGGCGCAAAAAGATCAGGCGGTTCGCTGCATTCTGTTTACCGGCGCAGGGCGAGCGTTCAATGCCGGACAGGATTTGGCTGACGTGCAGGGCGACAACGTCGATTTCGGCGGCATGCTGCGCAACCGATACAACCCGATGATCCGCCAGTTTCAGCAGACGGAAAAGCCGATCGTCGCTGCCGTCAACGGCGTGGCGGCGGGAGCGGGCATGAGTGTAGCGCTCGCGTGCGACCTGCGCGTCATGTCCGACAAGGCATCATTCGTCAATGCGTTCGTCAACATCGGCCTCGTGCCGGATTCGGGCGGCTGCTACTATTTGCCGCGCATCGTCGGCCTTGGCAAGGCGCTTGAGCTGGCGATGCTGGGGGAAAAGGTATCGGCGGAGGAAGCGTATCGCATCGGCCTGGTCAACAAGGTGTTTCCTGCCGACGGCTTCGCAGAAGAAGCGCTTGCCTATGCCCGCAAGCTGGCCGCGCTGCCGACCAAAGGCATCGGTCTGATCAAGCGGACAATGTACAAGGGGATGCAGATGAATCTGGAAGAGACGCTGGAGTATGAAGCGTACTCCCAGGAAATCGCCGGCAGCACGCGTGATTACAAGGAAGGGGTCGCCGCGTTTATGGAAAAACGGGCGCCTGTTTTTACCGGAGAATAAACATGGCAGCAAGTCCGCCGTTTGGATATCACAGGCGACGGATTCGCTTTAAGGAGGTTCCAGGCGTGAATAGCTATATGGTTGGCGTGATTGGTGCCGGAACGATGGGCGCAGGAATCGCCCTCGTCTGTGCACGAAAGGGACATAAGGTGAAGCTGCTGGATGCCAATCAGGCTGTATTGGACAAAGCGCTTTCCTATCTGCAGACTACCTTGAGCAAGGATGTGCAGAAAGGCAAGATCAGCGAGCAGCAAAAAGCAGAGACCTATCAGCTGGTGGAGCCGCTCTCCGAGATGGCGCTGCTGGCCGATTGCGACATCGTGATCGAGGCGATTCCCGAGCGGTTGGACCTGAAAAAATCGGTCTTTTCCGCGCTTGCCGGAATTTGCCGAAGCGACGCACTGCTGATGAGCAACACCTCCTCCATCTCGATTACCGAGATTGCCGGGGGATTGCCTCATCCGGAACGGATTTTGGGCTTCCACTTTTTCAATCCTGCCCCGGTCATGCCGCTGATTGAAGTGATTCGCGGCAAGAAAACGGACGAGCAGAACGTGAAAAAGGCGTACCGATTTGCCGAAGAGCTGGGCAAGGTACCCGTGCTGGTGACGGACTCGCCAGGCTTTATCGTCAACCGGATCGCCCGGCCGTATTACAATGAAGCGCTGCGCATCCTCGGTGACGGCATCAGCGAAGTGGAAAAGATCGACCGGATCATGAAGCGGGCAGGAGGCTTCAAGATGGGGCCGTTTGAGCTCCAGGACATGATCGGCATCGATATCAATTTTGCGACCACCCAATCGGTCTATCACGATTTCTTTCATGACGGACGCTTCAAGCCAAGCCGCTTGCAGCAGCGGATGGTGCAGGCGGGCAGCCTGGGCGCAAAGACGGGAGAAGGTTTTTATGACTACAGCAAATAAGGCGGTGCTGCTCGCAGGCGAAGGGCCGCTGGCGATGGAGCTGCGGCAGTTGATTGCTGACAGCGGCTATCGTGTCATCTCCCTTGAAGAATGGCAAGCAGGGGAGACGGCTGCGGTGGAGTTGGCGTTGGAAGTAACCAATACAGACCTGGCAGCAAAGCAGAACTGCATTCAAATACTGGATCAATCATTGTCCCCATCTGTACCGATTGTCACTACCTCGCTTGCAATCTCGGCTACCGAGGTGGCATCGTGGGCAAATCACCCTGAGCGGGTGTGCGGCTTCGGCACGCTCGTACCGCTTGCGGAACGGGAGCTGTTCGAGGTGGCGCCCGCATTGCAGACAGCCGAGGAGGTTGTGCATCAGGTCGAGCGGTTTTTTCAGTCGGTCGGGAAAGAGACGGAGATCGTGGAGGATGAGGCTGGGCTTGTGTTCCCGCGCATCCTGTCGCTGATCATAAACGAAGCGGCGTTTGCCCTGATGGAGAAGACGGCGACTCCGGACGATATCGACAAGGCAATGAAAAAGGGAACCAACTATCCGTATGGACCGCTGGAGTGGGCGGACCGGATCGGCCTGGATGAAGTGTACGCGATCATTCGCGGCCTTCAGCGCGACCTCGGCGAGGAACGCTATCGTCCTGCCGCCCTGCTGCGAAAGCTGGTGCTGGCTGGCAGACTGGGCGTGAAAACCGGGCAAGGATTTTATCTCTACAAAAAATAACAGAAATTTCCCGGAATAAATTGACTCTTCCAAATCGTTTTATTATAATAACGTTATGGAAACGTTATATGAAATAACGTTATATAAATAGCGAAACAGCAGTGCGATTCTTCGAAATGAGTAGAAAGCGGCACCCGGTGCTACCATCCGGGTGCTGCAAAGAAGAGCCCTGGTCTATCTTGCATGCTTGCATGATGCTGGGGCCTTTTCTTGGTCGATTCACATTTACAAGAGGCATTTTTGAAAACGGTTTCTTTACAAGGGGGGACATCAACGAATGACCGAGCTGCTGCAATTTATCGCCAACGGTCTGGTCAATGGCGGCATTTACGCCATCGTCGCAATCGGATTCATCACCATTTATAACGTAAGCAAAGTAATCAATCTGGCTCAGGGCGAGTTTTTGATGCTGGGTGGAATGATCACGGTCTCGTTGATCGGGATGCATGTGCCCTACGGATTGGCAGCATTGCTTGCCATCGCGGCGGTAACGCTGGTCGGCATTTTGATGCAGAAGTATATCATCGCCTATGTCAAAAAGGCCAATCCTATTAGTTTGATTATTTTGACAATAGGGGTATCCATTTTGATTCGCGGCATTGCCAGCCTGATCTGGGGCAAGGATGCATTTGCGCTTGAGCCAATTACGAGCAACCAGCCGGTCTCCTTCGCCGGGATTAATATCGCCCAGCAAAGTCTTTGGGTATTGGCCGCCGTGCTGATCATTCTACTTTGCCTCTGGTTCTTGATGGAGAAAACGATTCTGGGGAAAAAAATCACCGCTTGCTCGATCAACCCGATGGCGGCAAGGCTGATGGGAATCAGCCCCGGCAAGATGAGCATGCTGGCGTTCGCGATCAGCGGCGCGACCGGAGCCATCGCCGGACTTGTCATTACACCGTTGAGTGTCACCTCCTACGATATTGGCGTACTGCTTGGCATCAAGGGCTTCTCCGCCGCGATTCTCGGGGGCTTGGGCAATCCGCTCGGCGCAGCCGTCGCTGCCTTTTTGCTCGGGATGCTGGAGTCGCGTGGCGGGGGGTATGTGAGTTGGGGAAATAAGGACGCCCTCGCCTTTTTTTTTATGATCGGGGTACTTTTTATTAAACCGTCCGGCATCTTTGGGGGACGCAGCG
>JBLNEJ010000352.1:0-3493 GCA_050262535.1 Clostridia bacterium | reverse complement strand
TACTTCGGAACGAAGCACCATGTATTCGTTGAAGATCGACTCTGTTTCTTCCAGGGCGATTTGCAGCAGAGTTTCTTGGTCCAGCATTTTAAGCAACGTTTTCTTCACCAGCAGCGCTTCGATTTTTGGATGGTGAATGCGGATGATCTCGAATTGTTCGGGGGAAAGTGCCTCGGCCATGCGACGAACAGCCTCCGGGCCAATCGGTGCTTTTTTGCCAATGATGAGCAAGTCCTGCATGGGAGGCATCTCGAATTCAGTAATATGTAAGGATAACGACGCTTTTCGCGAGTACGGGGTATCTTTCAACATGTTCATTCCCTCATCTTCTATAGTCAACCTCTTCATAATTTACAGTTCAAACTAAACTTTTACAAGCGTTAGATAGGTAAAAAGTATAATTCCGACCTAACGTCTTTAGATATATTGAACTAGTTTTGATCATAGAAAAGAGCCAAGGGGGGTGTTCCTTGGCTCTTTTGTCCATTCTGCAGGAAAGTTAACGAATCGATGCAAAGTACTGCATGATCCCGGTATACAGCCCTTCTGCTGCTGCCTCCTGTTGCTGTGGAGAACGAAGCTTCAGCTCCTCAGACGGATTGGTCAGAAAACCGACTTCGGCCAAAATCGACGTAATCGGATTTTCGCGCAGCACATAGTAGTTGCCGTAGCGGGATTGCAGATTGGCATACTGGGTGGCATGGACAATTTCGTTTTGAACCAATGAAGCAAGCTTGCTGGAATTGCCTTCGCTATAGTAAAAGACGATCGTTCCGTTCGTTTGCGTATTGGGATGCGTATTGTGGTGAATACTGACAAATAGATCCGCCTGATTATTGACAGCAACATCCACCCGCTCCTGCAACGTCAGCTTGCGATCATCGGAACGGGTCATGATGACGGTTGCACCGGAGGCTTCGAGCTTTTTGCGCAGCATCATCGCCACTTCCAGATTGATCGTTTTTTCCAGTGTGTTGTAATTCGAACCGGTAGCGCCATTATCATTGCCCCCGTGACCGGGATCGACCACGATGACCTTGCCGACCAGTTCATCTCCGCGTACGACAGGCTTGACCGTGGAATCCGTATCACCCGAGCTAACAAGCCATCCGGCAATGTAGCCGGTCTGGCCATTGGACAGCTGTACCTGGTACCATTCCCCTTGTTTGGAGACGATTTGCAGCTTCTGACCGTTTTGTACCTGTCCCAAAATCGCATCGCTGGTGCTTGGCCCGCTGCGAATGTTGGTTGATGGATACAGAACGGTTACGGTCCCTGTCCCGGTTTGTGGGAGCGTACGATCGGGCTTCGTGACCAGCCAACCGGCCACCCATCCGCTTTGTCCGGTGGGCGTGAGGACCTGGAACCAATCTCCTTGTGTGCCGATGAGCGACAAGACGGTTCCTTGCGCCATTGTCGTTACAAGGTCGCTGGTTGTTGTCGGTTGGCTGCGCAGATTCACCACGGGCGCGTTGACCGAAACCGTTCCGAGAAGATTCCCTTTTGCTGGAGGTTGAACAGGCGGAGTCGGAGCTTGTCCAACAGAGCCCGTGCCATTCGGGTAAATCCAGGCAACAGCACCATCATACGTAATTTGAAGCCAGCCTTTGGATGTGCTCTTGATGACAATTTCATCACCAGCACTCAATTCGCCGATTGGTGATTGAGCTTGATCAGGAGCAGGGTATACATGAAGCGGCGCAATCAGCTTAATCGTTTGATTCGACTGGACTGGAGTATTTGTCGGAGGGACGGAAGGTTTACTCGATGGTGCTGAACCCGGCGCTTTTGCCGGACTAGCGGCATCTTTTACCAGCCAACCGGCTACCCATCCGGTTTGGTTGGCTGATAGCTGGATTTGCAGCCATTGACCGCTTTCCTTCACGACGGGATAGGTGGAACCAATCGCCAGCGTGGTCGTGATCGGTGAGGTCAGGCTCGGACCAGTGCGGACATTTAGTTTGTCTACGGTCGCTTGGATGGTGCGAGTAGCTGCAAAAGCGGGAAGTGTCCCGCAAACAAGGGTGCCGGCGACGACATAGGTTAGTATACGTGTAAACACAATGAACTTCCTTTCTGAGAAGATGGTAAGAAAAGTTCGCGAATCATGGCTTTCGCATATCCGCTCTTGCGTTGCCAAATTCTTCATATACAAATTTCTTGGACAACTTGTCATATTCCTGCAAGGATTGACGAATTTCAGCACTCTTTTTCCATCGAACGAAAACGAAATGTACACCGGGACACAGGAGGATTCCATGCGCCAATCGCTGAACGAAACGTTTGCCAACCAAATGAACCGCCGGGTTTTTTCCGTCGATTTTCATGATTTTCTGGAAAAGGAAGCGCTCTTGAATGATGTCGAAATGTCACAAGAATTTGGTCTCAGCATTCGTGAAGTGCAAAAGCTTCGCAAAAACAAAAAGTAGTCCGTGGATACTCAGGGCGATTGCGTACCCATTCATTGACCAGGCCGTACCGGTTCGGTAAGATGAATGGGTAGAAACGTAAAGCAGGTGAAAAACGTAACATGATTCATATACATTGCATCGGCCACACATTTGAGCGAGAGATCGGATTCATTCTCGCTCTGTTTTTTGAAGACCCCGAGATCCATTACGTAAACAAGCAGGTTCCCGGACAAGCCAACCTTTTCATCGAGCTTGAGGTCCAGCATACCGATTCGGGTGTGATCGCCAACGGGCTGCTTGAGGCCAAAGAGCGGCGAGAGCAGTTTCGCTACCAGCGGCCTTACACGGATGCCCGAGACGAGAAAGCGGTCCGCAAAACAGCAAAGCAGGCGGTCAGCTTTACTCTTTTGACCTTGCTGGAGCGCTACACGGGGGTAGAGCAGGGATGGGGAATTTTGACCGGTATTCGTCCGACCAAGCTGCTCCACAAAATGTTGTCGGAAGTGACACCACGGCATGAAGTGCACCGGCGTCTCCGTGAGGATTACATGATGCGCCCCTACAAACTCGAGCTTTTGCAAGCGATCGTCGACAAGCAGCTCAAGGTCGTACCCGACTTGTACCAGATTGACCGGGAGCTTTCGGTATATATTGGCATTCCATTTTGTCCGACGAAGTGTGCTTATTGTACGTTTCCGGCATATGCCATCAAAAGTCATGCGGCATCCGTCAATCCGTTTCTTGAGGGGCTGCACTACGAGATCCGCGAGATGGGAAAATGGCTGACAAAACACGATATGCGCATCACCTCGATCTATTTTGGTGGCGGAACGCCAACCAGCATCACCGCCGAGGATTTGGACGCATTGTTCGTGACGCTGTACGAATCGTTTCCTCATATGGACAAAGTGCGCGAGCTGACCGTAGAAGCAGGTCGTCCTGACACGATCACTCCGGAGAAGCTGGCGGTCATGAAAAAGTGGAAAACCGATCGGATCAGCATCAACCCGCAATCCTTTACACAGGAGACGCTTCAGGCGATCGGACGTCACCATACCGTCGAGGAAACGATCGAAAAATTT
>JBLNEJ010000351.1:0-12249 GCA_050262535.1 Clostridia bacterium | reverse complement strand
CTTCCGTACCGAACAAACGGATCATGGTGCTGCGTCAGCCGATTGGCGTCGTCGGCGCGATTACACCGTGGAATTTTCCGGTCAGCATGGTTGCCCGCAAAATCGCACCGGCATTGGCAGCAGGCTGCACGGTTGTGCTGAAACCGGCTGAAGGAGCACCGCTCTCGGCCATTCGCATGTTCGAGCTGATCGAGCAGGCAGGCTTCCCAAAAGGGGTGGTCAACCTTGTCATCGGCAAACCGGAATCGATCGGACAGGAGTTCGTCGACAATCCGAAGCTGAGCAAAATTGGCTTTACTGGCTCCACACGCGTCGGCAAGCTGCTGATGGAAGGTGCAGCCAAGCAGGTGAAGCGCGTCAGCATGGAGCTGGGCGGACATGCGCCGTTTCTCGTATTTGCCGATGCCGACCTGGATGCGGCAGTAGAAGGCTTGTTCGAAAGCAAGTTCCGCAACGCTGGTCAGATGTGCATCTGTACCAACCGCCTTTATGTGCATGAAGAGGTGGCGGATGCCTTTACGGAAAAGCTGGTCGAGCGCCTGAAAAAAGCAAAAGTTGGCGATGGCCGCAACAAAGATACGGAGATCGGGCCACTCGTGAATGAAGGCGCTTTGAACAAAGTGCTGGATCATATTGAGGATGCCAAGGTGAAGGGCGGACGCCTCGCGCATGGCGGAAGCCGTTTGACCGACGGAGAATATGCCAACGGCTTCTACTGTGAGCCAACGGTAATCGTTGACGTAACGGACGAAATGAAAATCGTCAGCGAAGAAACGTTTGGGCCTGTCGTTCCGATCGTTCGCTTCAATGATGAGAAGGCGGTCGTCGCAATGGCCAACAACACCCGCTACGGGCTGGCTGCTTATGTCTACACGCGCGACAACCAACGCTGCTTCCGCATGGCAGAACAGCTGGAGTACGGAATCGTCGGAATCAACGACGGATCACCGACCCAGACGCAGGCGCCGTTTGGCGGATTCAAGGAAAGCGGTATCGGTCGCGAAGGCGGACATTACGGTATGGATGAATATCTGGAGACGAAATTTGTCTCGTTTGGTGTATAAACACGTTGGCAGCGTCCGGCGAGCAGGAGCCCCAATCTTTTGGATGTACTCCCCGCAACTCGCTTGAAACGGCGCGACAACGGATGATGTGAAACAAAACGATGAACACAACAAAAGCTATCGGACGAAAGAGATTTCCTCTTACGCCGATAGCTTCTTTTGTGTTTCGCAGGCCGTTGCTGGCCGGTTAACACGACTGCCGTTTGCAATCGGCTACCGTTTCCGTCTGGCTGCGGCTTCCACCCGACCACCGTTTCAACCCAGCCACCGCTTCCAACCTGCAGCCGCCTCCACCCGGCTACTGTATCCATCCACCTACCAATTCCACCTGTCTATCGCTTCCAACCCGCGACCGCCATTTTCCGCCTCACATAGGCAAGCTGCCCCTGCAGCGGAATGCCGATCGGACAATTGTCGTCGCAGGCCATCAGCCCGATGCAGCCAAAAATCCCATCCTCCGACCCGACCACATCAAAATATTCCTGTTCATCTCGTTCATCCCGCGGATCAAGCATGAACCGCGATACCCGGTTGACCCCGGCCGCACCGATGAAGTCCGACTTGATGTTCGCCGTGGCACACCCGCCGATGCAGCAGCCGCACTCGATGCACCGTTCCGCCTCATAGATGGCAAGCGCCGTGTCATTGTCCATCCGGGGCTCCTGCTCTTGGGGAACAAACGCTTTTTCGGTATGTATCCAGCTTTCCGTTCGCAGCGAGACATCCCGAAACCAGGTCCCCGTATCAACCGACAGATCGCCGAGCAGCTTGAAGACGGGGAGGGGCATGAGCGTAATGACATCCGGCAAATCCTTAGTCAGCGTCCGGCAGGCCAAGGTGGGCTTGCCGTTGATCAGCATACCGCACGACCCGCAGATGCCCGCGCGGCAGACGAAATCGAACTTCAGGGTAGAGTCCAGCTCTTCACGAATTTTGTTGAGAGCAATAAACAGCGTCATCCCCGCTTCTTCCTGCAGCGAATAGGTACGCGTCTCAGGCTTCGTGTTTGGGATTTCCGGATTGTAGCGAAAAATATGAAACGTCAGTTGCCGCTGACTCATCTTTTCTCCTCCATTCCACAGCGTATCGAATCACGACTTGGCGGTAGCCGCACCTGCACTTGCTTCGCCGTAGCCGCGGTCACCCGGCGGCAGCTCCGTAATTTTTACGGGTTCGTATTTCAGGACCGGCTCGTTCGCGTCGGCTGGCCAGTAGGCAAGCGTCCGTTTCAACCAGTTCTCATCATCACGCTTCGGGTAGTCCTCGCGATAATGACTGCCCCGGCTTTCTTTTCGTGCCAACGCTCCTGCGGCAATGCAGTACGCGAGCTTCAGCATCCCCGTAATGCGCAAGGCGGAAGCCAGCTCGGGGTCAGCGCCTTGTCCGCCGCTGCGCAGACCGACATGACGGGCGCGCTGGTGCAGCTCATGCAGCTCCTTCACGGCCTCCTGCAACGGCTCCTCCGAGCGGAAAATTCCCACATTTTCGCTCAGGACCATTTCCATCTGGCGGCGCAGCTCATACACGTTTTCCGTTCCGTTGCGGCGCTCAATCAGCGCATAAATCCGGTCTTCCTGCATGCGTACGCTCTCTTCAACTGCGGAGGAGGAGACAACGAGGGAAGCTTCCTTTGTATATTTGGCAATTTTGTCGCCGACGATCATCCCGGCCACGATCGTTTCGGCAAGCGAATTTCCGCCCAGACGGTTAAAGCCGTGCATATCCCAGCAGGCGGCTTCACCCAACGCAAAAAGTCCCTCCAGCCCGTACGCCATCCCGTCGATATTCGTACGGATGCCGCCCATGCTGTAATGCTGCGTCGGACGAACGGGAATCAGATCATGAACGGGATCAATCCCGGTGAAATTGCGGCTGATGTTGGCGATCTCCCGCAGGTTGGTGTTGATATGCTTTTCCCCGAGATGGCGAATGTCGAGCCACACATGAGGGCCATACGGACTGTCCACACCGTACCCTTTGCGGATGTGCTGCATGATTCGGCGGGAAACAACGTCTCGTGAGGCTAGCTCTTTTTTGTTCGGCTCATAATCGGGCATGAAGCGGTGAAGGTCTTTATCCAGCAGGTAGCCGCCGTCGCCGCGCGCGCCCTCGGTAATGAGAATCCAGGAAGGGACGATTCCGGTCGGATGGAACTGGACGGCCTCCATATTGCCAAGCGGGACAACGCCCGTTTCCATGGCGACGAACATGCCGTTCCCCTCATTGATGATCGCATTGGTGGACGCGCCATAAAGCCTGCCGTAGCCGCCGGTCGCCATTACGGTAGACTTCGCAGTATATACCCTCAGTTTTCCGGTTCGCAAGCAGCGTGCAACGACACCGCTGCAGCGCGTACCGTCATGAATCAACGAAAGCACCTCGGTCCGGTCATGAACGGTAATGCCCAGCTTGATCACGACGCTGTCCATCGTATAGAGCAGGGTATGCCCGGTGCCGTCTGCCGTGTAGCAGGTGCGCCATTTGGCGGTACCGCCGAAGTTGCGGGCAGTAATCAGCCCGGCTTTTTCCGGGTCTTCCACGATTTCATTGCCATCATACATCCGGCTGCCAGCCACGACGCGGTTCCACGGAACGCCCCAGTAGGACATTTGCCTAACGGCGATCGGAGCGGTTTCGGCAAAAATCCGGGCCACATCCTGGTCGCATCCCCAGTCGGAGCCTTTTACCGTATCGGCAAAATGCACGTCAGGGCTGTCATCCTTGCCCCGCGCGCTGTTTCCAAGCGATGCCTGCATGCCGCCCTGGGCTGCCGAGCTATGCGAGCGCCTCGGGGGAACCAGGCTCAGGATGATGACGTTCAGTCCCTGGGAGGCAGCCTCGATGGCCGCGCGTTCACCTGCCAACCCTGCGCCGACGATGAGAATGTCTGAGGAAAAGCGGTCATAGCGACTCATACGGAACCCCCCAGCGAATAAAATACCCACAAGCTCACGCATCCCAGCACGATGGTGCAGACCGTTACGACCGTCAGCACGTTTTTCAGGCTCCGGCGCTTGACGAATCCCCATTTTACAAGCGAGCGGTAGAGACCGACGCTGGCGTGATACTCGGCCAAAATCAAAAAGACGAGATAAAACCAGAGCAGCCACGAATGCACACGATCCGCACTCAGCTTGGAATCAATCCCGACATACACGACAGTGAACACATGAATGATGATCAACAGCAGCATGGCGCTTCCGGTAACCGCCTGAAACAGCCACGACCACGTATCCTTGTGCTTGATCAGCTTGGCGTGCTGCCAGACGATTTTTTGCTCCTGCCATCGTCCGGGGATGCGCCGCAGCACGGCAGCAACATGTGCGCCGACGGTAATGATAATAAAGACGACGGCCACATCCAGCAGCCGAAACTGCTCCATAAAGTGGGCGAGCGCATTAAACGCCTGAACCCCCAACAAAATGCTTGCGACAAATAGCATATGCGTCCACAAAAATCCGACCAATAACAAGCCGCTGACCGTCTGGACCAGCTCCACGAGCAAATCCGCTTTGCTGCTCCGGGTCAAGGCTTTCTGCAATTGCATACCCAAGTTTCCTCCCCTCATCGTGGCGAAACTTCGTCGAAAGTCTAATGAACCTCGTCATTCCTCCTGCTCTCCAGCGGCTTTTCCTCCAGCACCCTTCCGCATTTCGTGCAGATTCGCACAGGAATCAACAATTCGTACATGTCATCATAAACATGGGGATGATCCACCCTCGTGACGACCTTTGTTTCCGCACCACAGCAGTCAGAAATGTTCATCGGCTTCCTTCCTTTCATCGAGGATTTGCTGTGGAACATTCGCAGCGTACATGCCCGATGCAGCTCGGCTGAATCCACTGGATGATGGACTGTTTCGTACTACAGAATATTCCGGGGCAATGCCAAACATGCAGTGAATCCCCAGTGAGGAAAGTCAAAAGGCCACCTTCGCACAGTTGACTCCTGCACGGAGGTGACCTTTTTTCAAAACGTCATCTGCATCAAAAAGCTTCTCGGCGTACACCCGACAATCCGCTTGAAATGCCGCGTCAAGTGACTTTGGTCGGCGAATCCGGTCTGCGCCGCAACCTCACTGATCGACAGACCGCCGCGAATGAGCAGCTCCTTGGCCCGCTGTATGCGCAAATGGATCAAATACTGATGTGGCGCAAATCCGGTAGACCGCCTGAACAAACGAACCAGATGCGGAGCGGATACATTGGCAGCGTGGGCCAGTGCGGAAAGCGAGATGTCCTGCTCAAGGTGGGCATGCATAAAATCAATGACGGCTGACAGCTGAAAATTGTTCAGATTTTCCGGCAACACATCATAGGCAGGGCGATTGACGCCATAATGACGCAGCAGATGAATCGCCAGCAGCGTGGTCAACGAGCGGACGGATTCGTTGGTGCCGTGCGTATTTCGCAGCTCTTCCGTCAGCCAGGAGGCGATTTGCAGCAGCTTGGGATCGCGAAACAGCAGGTGAGCGGTGAGCTGCGCCGCCTGCTCGGGAAAATCGGGGCTTCTTTCCGCCAGTTGTTGTAAATAGTCCGGGGACAATGCAAGCAAAAGGAACGATTGCTCATTCTCCCACCGGTACGAAAAATCCGTTCCGGCAGGAAGAAGAACGAGATCCCCCGATTTGACCCATTCTTCCTGTATCTCCCCATTGATTCGAATGGTTGCCCGTACAGGGGTAAACTGCTTGTGAATCAGCAGGTGGTGACAGGTCAACGCCGCACACGAAATCTCCTGAGCAGGAGCGCCATCGCACACCGTAAACGTGAGGTGCTCCCAGCCGAGCTGTTTGCTGCTATCGCTCGTTTTCACTTGCTTCACGATGAAATCCTCACTCATCCCGTTCCTCCCTTCCTGTTTCGTTCACCGTTCAACCTATCGTACTTATCTTACCGTGCCCGATCATTTTGTTCAAAAGAAAGCGCGAAACATCCAATCAATTCCCGGCAAAACCGAATATACTCAAACAAATCCATCGTGATGGGCACTGCTTGTCTGACCGTAACAGAGCAGCCAGGCAGAAAACAGAAGAACGAAAGGCGGAACACGAATGGCCGTACGAAAAATCGTAAAACTGGGCGATCCGGTGCTTCGCGAGGTTTGCAAACCGATACCGGAAATGACAGCAAGCACAATCAAGCTGCTCGACGATCTCGTCGCAACACTTTATGCCGCCCCTGGCAGAGCAGGACTGGCTGCACCCCAGATCGGGATAGCGAAGCGGGTCGCCGTCATTGACATGGGAGATGGCCTGATCGAGCTGATCAACCCCAAAATCGTAAAAAAAAGCGGGACACAATACGGCACGGAAGCGTGCCTTTCCATCCCTGGCGTCGCCGGGTTGGTCAGAAGAGCCAAAGCGGTCGTCGTCAAAACGTGGAACCGGGTAGGGGAAGAGGTGCTCGTCGAAGGCGAGGGCGAGCTTGCCCGTTGCATGCAGCATGAAATCGACCATCTCGACGGCATCCTGTATCTCGACCATGTGAAGGAAGGGGAGCTGTTCAACCCACGGACGAATCGCCCGCTGGATGTGCTGGAAATGATCCGCTTTTCCAGGCAAAACAGGGGATGAGTGGCCGAGGAAAGCCACCACCCGAATGCAAAAAAAGGCTGCGTTCGCCCATTCATTGCGAACTGCAGCCTTTTTGCACATACACCTTAGACCTGGAAAATCTGAATCAGATTGCCGCACGTATCCTCAAAGACAGCTAGGCTGACGTTCCCAGCGTGCGTCGGCTTGGAGCGGAACACAACTCCTGCTGCAACGAGGCGCTCGTACTCCTTTTGAAGATCATCGACAGAAAAGGCCGTAAACGGAATACCTTCATCAAACAACGCTTTTTGAAACGTTTTCGCAGCAGAATGACCGTTTGGCTCAAGCACCAGCTCAACCTCGTCCGGCGCTTCAGGAGAGACAACGGTCAGCCATTTGACGTTGCCCATGGGAATTTCCGTTTTTTTCACGAAGCCCAGGATTTCCGTATAAAAGCGCAGAGCCTTGTCCTGGTCATCGACAAAAATACTTGCCAGCTTGATTTTCATCCGTACGCCCCCTTTTTTGCTTTCATGCTCCTGGTAACTGGCAACAGTATGACCAGAGATGCTTCCTTTTACTCAGGCAATATGGAAAGATTGACGAATACAAAATAATAGTTTTACTATATTGAATAGTATTAATTATTTACAATCTAATCTAAGGAAGGTGAATCAATGAACATGAGAAAAACAATCTCCGCTACGGTCGCAAGCCTGCTGCTGGGCTCCGTGTTTGCCACTTTTGTAAGCGCTGCCGGCAGTCCGACAACCGCTTCCGCGATCAAAGGAGCAGATGTGGTGATCGAGGACGCTAAGGTGTACACCGTGAACAAGGAGATGCCGTGGGCAGAGGCGATTGCCATCAAAGACGGTGAAATCGTATACGTCGGCACGAACAACGGAGTCAAGAAGTTCAAAGGAACACAGACGAAAGTGCTTGATCTCGACGGCAAAATGGTCATGCCCGGCATGATGGACAGCCATAACCACGCCAATTATTACGTCAGGGAAATGTTCTCATTGTCCCTCTTCGGAAAATCAGGGCTGAAGGATTATCAGGATGCGCTCAAAGCATACCTGGAAAAGCACCCCGACATCAAGTTCGTTCAAGGGATGGGCTGGCAAACCCCGTTGTTCCCGGCAAAAGGACCGACAAAAGAGATGCTCGACAGCATCGCTGCCAATATCCCGGTCGCACTGACATCGGAAGACGGACATTCCATGTGGGTGAACTCCAAGGCGCTGGAGCTTGCTGGCATCACCAAGGATACCGCCGATCCAAAGGATGGCCTGATCGAACGCGACGACAAAACCGGCGAGCCGAACGGTACGCTGCGCGAGGGCGCCAAGGATTTGGTCACCAAAATCCTCCCGACCGACTACACCGTAGCGCAATACAAGGAAGCGATCAAAGGCTTCGAAAACAAGGCCGCATCCATGGGCATTACCGAGGTACATATTCCGGGCCTTGCCGTAGACAGCAATGCATACAAGGCGTTCAAGGAGCTGGAAGCGGCGAATGATCTGCACATGCGCTACCGCGTATCGTTCCGTGGAGAAGCCGCCGACATTGACAAGCAGCTGCCGGTCTTCCTACAGGAACGGGCCAAAAATCAAGGCTCCCTGTTCCAAACCAACTCGGTCAAGCTGTTCATGGACGGCGTAGTTGAAGGAGGAACCGCCTGGCTGAAGGAATCGTATGCACACAAGCATGATTTCACCGGCATTCCTGAAATGGAGCCAGCCGTGCTGAACAAAGCCGTTGTCGCGCTCGACAAGGAAGGCTTCCAGGTGCATGTCCATTCCATCGGGGACAAGGCGACTTCAACCGTGCTCGACGCCTTCGAACTGGCCATGAAGCAGAACGGCACCGGAGATGCCCGTCATGCCATCACACACATTCAGCTCGTGTCGCCCGAGGATGTGAAGCGCTTTGGCAAGCTCGGGGTGGTTGCCGATGCACAAGTGTTCTGGCACATGCAGGAAAAAGGCTACTTTGAGCAAAGTGTCGAGTTTTTGGGCAATGAGCGGGCCAACCATCAATACCCGCTGAAAAGCTTCCAGGATGCAGGGGCGGTATTCGCCGTTTCCAGCGACTATCCGGTAACTGTGAACTGGAACCCGATGCAAGCGATCCAGATCGGTGTCACCCGTATGGAAATTGGCGAAACCGACGAGAAGCGCGCCCTCTGGCCGCAGGAGCGGGTCACGGTAGCCGATATGATCCAAGGGCTGACCAGGAATGCGGCGTACGCCAACTTCATGGAGCAGGAAGTGGGAACGATTGAGGCAGGGAAAAAAGCGGATATTATCGTGCTGGATAAAAATTTGCTTGAAATCCCGGCCAATCAGATCAGCGAGACGAAGGTGCTGCTGACGCTGTTTGAAGGGAAAGAAGTGTATCGGGATGGTTCGTTGAAGAAGTAAGTGGATAAACCATACCATGCCTTAGCTCGGTGTTTATCGAGAGCTAAGGCTTTTTCTTTTTCGGGCAAAAACAGAAAAGACCCGCAAGCGGATCACTTTTTTCAAAGTGCCCCAATCTTGCGGGTCAAGGTTATACGATTTCCCAATTCAACAGCTTCTGATTTCATGAAGAGGGCAGCGGATGGTCTGATCGATTCAATGCGGAGTTACATTTCAACTTCAGCTTCAACTTCGACTTGGCGATTTTTGTGAGCGGCTGCTTTTGCGAGAAGCATGGCAAGCTGTTCTTCCAGTTTCCCGCTGATCCACAGCGTGAAAAGCAGCCCGGTTAGCGCACCAAAAACGGATAATGGAAAAAGCCAAACCGTGGCGGGATGGGCAAAAAACGGAATGAGTGCTACAGCCAGTACGGGGGCAGCGTTGATTTTCCAGAGTTGGATCATGAAGATCGTGATCAAACACGTAAGGAAAAACGACAGGGAGCCTGGATTGAAAAAGTAGAATACACTTCCGATGATGGATGCAATCATCGTAAAAAGACTGATCGTAATCAGATGCTTAAAATCGGATGTGCGCCCCATAAAAAAGAATGCGATCGCGCCCAATGTAGGGAAAAAGAACATTTTTAGCATAGGGGTAAATAAAGAAACCCAGTAAGCCAGGAGAAGATAGAGGCAGACGATGATTGATTTCGATATTTGCATGTGTCAATTCCTTGTAATTTTATGGGATTAGTGAAAATAATATGGGATTATTCTACTAGCAATCAGAATAGCTGTCAATGATTGTGATGGCCTGGGGAATGATTTCGCTGGGCCAAGTATTTTTTGCAAAAATGCGAGAGTGGAATAATTGTGAAAACTGGAAGAAGAGGGAGGAGCGAATGTTGGCTATCCTTTTTTTAAGGTCATAACCGACTAAAGATCTCAGAAGAGTGAGCGCGATGTCACGTGGCATCCATTTTGAGATAGAAGAGGGAGACCCCGAGAAGAAAATGGTGTGCTACCAGGAAGTTTTTGGGTGGAAATTCCAATAGATGATGGGGAATACTGGCTGATTGTGACCGGTGAGGGTGATCAGGAGGGAATCAACGGTGGGCTGATGAGAGGATCTGACAAAGACGGGCAGCGGATGATCAATACGATCAGTGTGCCGAACCTTGATGAGGATTTGGGGAAGGTAGAACGGGAAGGTGAGAAGGTTACGACGGAAAAATGGAGAATTCGAATGTGGGGATGTGAATGGATTGGCATTTGGGGTGATTGAGCTGGTTTGGAGATAATGTGACGGGAGGCAGATGCTTCCTCATTTGAAATCCACGAGCGCTACACTGGCAGTGTAGAGGTCGTCGGTTCGATCCCGATAGGGTCCACCATAACACATAAAAGAAACCCTTGAGGAATCAAGGGTTTTTCTTGTATTACAGGCATAAATTTTTCTTTAATACAGAACTCATAGCGGTATGTTGTTGACATATTGTTGACAAACCTCAACTTGCTAAATCAAATTATATTCGGCTTCATCAATTCAATCCGACCTGCCCCGATCAATGAGCTTACTTTGATTTCATCTTTGGCTGGATAAAGGAGTCAAAGTGTTTTGCAGCTTCTTGATCCGCAGCTTGCAGCGCATGACCGTATATATTCATAGTGGTACGAATGTCTGCATGCCCCAATCGGCTGGAGATTGTTTTTGCATGAACACCCTGGTTTATTAAAAGGGTTGCTGATGTAGGGCGTAAATCATGGAACCGAATTTGTTTGAGGTTATGTCGCTTTTGAAAGCGACGAAACCATTTTCCGGGACTTGTAGGATACAATGGGTTACCGTTATCTGCTGAGAAGACAAAGAAGTGACCGCCACCTTCCCAAAGATCTCCGAGTTCTAAGCGCTGCTTCGATTTCTGGATTTTGTAGGCTTTAAGGTCAGCAATTATCGATGGCGGTAGCGATACTTTACGCTGTGCGTTTTTCGTTTTTGGTTCCTTCAAGATATGTTCTCCATCTACATATGACATCGATTGTTTTACTTCAATAATTCCCCCCTCTAGATCCATGTGTTTCCATTCTAGGCCGAGTAGTTCCCCTCTACGCAGCGCAGTTGTTAATGCTAATGTTATCATCAGTCGCCACATGATAGGTTCATTTTCAAGAGCAGCAAATACTTCTGCTGCTTCTTTAGCATCATAGACAACTGCTTCCTTATTCTGTACCTTTGGACGCTTGGTACTGGTAACAGGATTATTCTTGATAATTTTCCAATCTACTGCTCGTGCAAGGATGTCATTTAATACACGATGCACAAAACGGATTGATGCTGAACTTAGTCCACCCTGCTTTCCATCTTTTCGAGCGCCATCTTGTTCCAATTTTTCCAAAAGAGAAAGAATGTGGAATGGTTTTAGCTGATCGATACGTAGATGACCAAACTCCGGCAAGATATGGTTCTTCAAATTGAACATGTATGTTTCCAGTGTTTTTGGCGACAGATGCTTATCACCATATTTAGACTTCCATTCTTCCGCAAAAGCACTGAATGACATTTTCTCAGGAGCAATGTACTCGTCGGCATCGACTTCGATTTGAAACTTAGCTGCTTCTTTCTCCGCTTCCCGCTTATTTGCTGCATGTACGGTTTTTGTTTTACGTATCCTTTTTCCTTTTGAATCCCGCCCTACGTCTACGGTGATCAACCATGAATTTCCACGTTTTTGAATACTTGCCATATCCGTTACTCCCCTTTCAACAATTCCTTTTTTAGTCTTCTTTTTACTTTCGAGGAATGATTGTTTTCACAAGTACTTCTTAAAGCTGTTAAAGGTGGACAAAAACGTTGGTTTCCATGTTTGACTTCAAACAACTCGCCACACTGTTCACATCTTCTTAATGGATGCTCACTGATAATAGCTTGATCGAGTTGATAATAAGCAACCTGAAAAAGATGTTCAAAAAGTACCACGGGCTTAATTTTTTTGTTTACTATTCTTCGTGTCACCTGACGATCAAACCGTTGGAACCCAATCAAATGAATTAAAAGATTTTTGGGAATTTCCGTTACATCTCCGTTATTTAGATCAAATCCAACCTTTTTATCCAGTATTAAATTTGCGTATTTGCGTATCATTATATGTTGAAATTCTTGGTTGTTATTTTCAATAGCTTCCCAGAGCAGAAGGATATCTTTTAGGTTCGCAATTCCGAAAGCTAAATGGTCCCTGTTG
>JBLNEJ010000350.1:0-6351 GCA_050262535.1 Clostridia bacterium | reverse complement strand
CAAACGGATGGGCTGGGGCTACTGATCCGCTCGATGCGAGAAGGGAAGTTTCCTGTGCTTCCGTGGGGGAGAGAGTGGTGGCTCCCGCTGATTGCCGTCGATGATCTTGCCCAGGTGATCGCGGGTCTTGTGGATACCGAACAGCTCGATCAGCAAACCTACTATGCATTAAACGCTCGGGAGGGTACACCGGATTTTCCGGCAATGGTCCAGTTCTTTGCCAAAGAGCTGCGGATGAAGCCGCCGACGGTTCGGGTTTCCCTTGCTTTCATTAAGAAAGTCTTGCATTCTGGAGGACATCGTTTTCTGGGGGTTCCGGCCAATGCAATGGACTTTATCGTCCAGAAGGATTTCCCGTTGCATCCCGTTGGGCAATTGAAGCAGCAGCGGGGGATTGCGGACTATGAGATGGCTTACCACCTTCCTCATGTGGTGGCAGATCTGGATTATCGCTTGTCCGCTCACGATCAGCCTCCGACCGCCTTCGTGCGGGAGCGAATCGGCCCGCTGGCTGCCTATCACAAGGCGGGAACGGAGGGGAAACCGTGGCTGTTTTTGCACGGACTGTTCAGTGACATGAGCGACTTTTTCCTGCTTGCCGAGCGGTTGCAGGAGGAAGTATGGCTTGTTGATTTGCCAGGTTTTGGCCGATCGCCATACCATCATCGGGAGGGGATGATCGATGGATATCTTGAGGCGGTTGCGCAAGCGCTGAGAGAGCTGCCTTCACCCGTCCATCTGGTTGGGCATTCCTTCGGCGGTTATGTGGCGGCAAAGCTCGCCGAACGGGTTCCCGAGCGGATCGAACAGCTTTATTTGCTGCAGCCGCCGCTTCAGGCACCGGAATATCCCACTATGCTGAAAAAGGTCGGGAGCATGCCGGCTTTGCTGGATTGGATCATGCGAAAGCAGATGACACCGGAAAGAATGGAAAACATGCTGCTGGAGCAGGGGGTGTTTCATTCCACGGGGGAAATTCCATCCGGCTATGCCAGGAAGGCAAGCAGCCTGCTGCAATCGCCCCGCATCAGGAAAACGAATCTGGAGCTGCTGCGCTTTTTCATGAATGAATTTGCGAAAAAGGGAACCGCACTTTCCGCAGCTGTCCCAACGGAAGTCATCTGGGGTGTACACGACAAGGTGTACCAGCTCTCGTCAGACATAGAACAGGCGTTGAACCGGCAGAATATCGGGGTAGAAAAGCTGAAGCTGGGTCATCACTTTCCGCTCAGCCATCCCGAGCTGACAGCGGAGCTGCTGATCAAGCTGCGTAACAAAAGGAGCACGCACTCGCTACCGTACTAGCAGGAAAGGGCGCAGGAGAAAGCGCCCTTTTTTGATGTTATCTCCCCGCACCCTTCTCCCCCCGCAGAATCATGCAGGTGCTGGTCGAATGAGCGACTAGGCTGTTTTTCTCATCGTACACCTGGCACTCCAGCAAGGCGATTGTGGACCCTTTTTTGATCAGCTTGCCGACGGCCCGCAGCTTGCCCTTCCAGATCGGCTTCAAAAAGTTGATTTTCAGCTCAATCGTTGTCATCGTTTCATTCTCGGCGAGGGTGGAGACGAGAGCCATCCCCATCGCCGCGTCAGCGAGGTCACCGAGGATACCGCCATGCACCGTTCCCATCGGATTGTAATGGCGCTCGGATGTTTCCATTTCAAAAACGGTCATGCCTTCCTCCAGCTGTACCAGTTGAAACCCGATCAGCTCGCTGATGGGCGGGGCTGCCAGCTTGCCTGCCATCATTTGTTTCAGTTGCTCGATTCGACTCATGAAGGTCCTCCTTGTGGTTTGGAAAGATTGGCCGTGCATGATGACAAGTACGATTTCAGGTGCAAAATCGCCCTGTCCATATACGTGGTGTCATCAAACAGCTTGGAAAGCATCAACGCACCTTCAGCGGTAGAGATGAAGATGGAAGCGATTTGGTCGGGATTGCAGTCTGGGGCGAATTCTTGCTTCTCGATTCCGGTGAGGACAACCGTTTTGACGGTTTTGTAAACCCATGCCATCGCATTGCGGGCTTCGGTACAAAGGGCAGGATGGGCATCGTCGGACTCGATGGAGACATTCATCGTCGGACATCCGCCCTTGATCGGCACACCATGTGCAAGGTTGCGAAAAACCTCCAGCAGAGAGTACAGGCGACCGATGGAGCTATCTGTGCTGTGCAGCGCTTTTTTGATTTCGTGGCCGACCAGGTCCCGAGCGAATCGGTAAGCCTCCAGCGCCAGCTCTTCCTTACCGCCGAAGTGATAATAAATCCCGCCTTTCTCCAGCCCGGTTTCCTTCATGACGTCATAGACGGATGAAACCAGATACCCTTGCTGGTTCAGCAAAGCGGCCGCCTTTTCGACGATCATCGTGCGGGTTCGATCTCCTTTTCGAATGTGGTATCATCTCACTTCCTGTGTTGTGGGAAACAGATTTCCGACTAAATGGTCTTTTTTTACTTGATGTAAGTTTAGAATAATCTAAAAAAACAGTCAATATGATAACTAACCGATTCAAAGTAGCAGGAATGGCATGGCACACTGACAGATACAGTCAACTTGATAGGCTTGTAGGACTAGGTGTTGTCTGGTATGTTAAATGTAACCATCTTTTCACTTATTGGTGGTTACGAAATGCGGAGGAGTGATCCGTTTGACTGAATATTCGCCCCGACAATCGGTGGAAAAAGGGAATGAGTGTAGAGCTGTAAAGGTTCGCCCGATTACTCTAGAAGAGCTCGATACCTTCGCTTCATGCGGCCAGAAACTTGGCTACACGGATGAGGGAAAGCAATACATCGAACGAATGTTTACAGTGGGTTCCATCCGTCCCGAATGGTGCTTTGTAGCGGAGGACAACAGTGGTATACAGGGGCGATTGGCCTTCTGGACACTGCCCGGCATGGAAAAACCGATGGATCTGGTGTTGCTCGACCTGGATTGGGAGAGAACGGATTTTCTGCGGCGTGGCACAGAGTTGCTGTCGCAAGCGTTGGATTTCATCCGGGGTCTGAACGTGGAAAAACTCGGACATGTGCTTGATTTACCGGCCATGGCACCGCAGTGGCAGCACTTTTCGGAAAAGCGGATCGAGCTGCTTGAACAGTTCGGGTTTCAACAGGAACGGGAGACGATTCGGTTTGAATTCAAAGCGGGGGATGATATCTCTCCGAAATTGAGCAACAAGCAAGTCATTTTCCAGTCTTTGCAGGAGGTTGGTGAAGCAGCGTTCATCGAAGCCATTCGCAGGGTTTCCGAGCGTACGCTGGATCGTCAAATCGAGCAGGACCGTCAACTGCTAGGAGAGCTGGAGCAGGCAAAGGATATGTTCGACTTACTCAAACGGATGAAGAGCGAGCCTGCTTGGTGGGAGCTTGCCTTTACGCCAGCAGGTGATCTGATCGGCCTGGTGATGCCAACCGAAAGCCCCACCTATGCGACAATTGGGTATATCGGTGTTGTTCCGGAACAGAGAGGGCAAGGATATATTCAGACTCTTCTGCAGCGTGGCACATCGACCCTGTGTGAAGCGGGGGCAACTGAGATTCGTGCGGATACCGACGTGAACAACAAACCGATGGCAGCTGCCTTTTGCAATGCGGGTTATCGTCAGTTTGCTACGCGACGAGAGTATGGGCTGAAGGTGTAAGGAAATCAGTTTGTGCTACAGGCACCCTCGATCGGGGGTGTTTTTTAATTGAGGGGAAAGCTGTGAGAGTCGGATCAAATCAATTCCCGAAAACTAAGTAGTTCGTGGGGGGCTCCCGCTCGCCTGGCTATTTGCAGCAATCCTGATGGTTGTGGGAAGTGTGGGCATGGCGGCAACCTTGTCTTCCAGAAGGGGATAGCCATCAAGAAAAAAAGACGCCATCAGCGTCTTAGGATGAACGTTTTTCGACAGGCGTGTGAAGTGAGGAAGATTGAACAGCTTCTGCAAGCGCGGCAAGAAGCGACCGCAGGGCATCGACTGTTGCCGGGTCTGTTACTTCACCCTCCGCATTCATCTTCTTGCCCACAAACGGAACCGTCATCGTTCCGCCTTCCACGATTGCTGCATCCACCATGCCCAACGTTACGAGAAGCGATGCATGGGCTTGCTCCCCACCCGTGGACAAGGGAGAAGCACTGATCACAGATACAGGCTTGTGCATGAATTCACCGGAAGATACGATCCAATCAATCGCATTTTTCAACACACCCGGTACTCCCCCTGCATACTCAGGTGTGCAGATGATCACGCCGTCTGCTTTCCTTAGTTGAGCACGCAGATCATTGACCGTCTCCGGGGAAGAGTCACCGTCGAGATCAGGGTTGAAATGGGGAAGGCGATCCAGACCCTCATAGAAGGTGAAGTGAAGGGCAGGAGGGGCAAGGGTAGCGGCAGCGCGCAAAAGAGCACTGTTCGAAGATTTCGTGCGGACACTGCCTGAAATGGCCAAAATATGAAAGGGTTGATTATTCATCGTATCATCTCACTTATTTATCGTATTTACTTACAGAGTAGATTCGAAAGAAAGGGGAGAGCGATCAATCCTACAAATGTTAAGGGTTGTCGTTTGGCCGCTGTGCAATTTTTCGCCCGGCGATCCAGACGGTGCTGAGCAACAAGCCAAATACCCCTAGCAAAGAGACAGAAAAGAAGACGCTTATACCTGCCAATGTTTCACCTCCGATCACCATCATTGATTACCATTTTATTACAAAAAATAGGCGGTGAGAAGTCAGCGGGGAAACCAGCGTACAGTTGGGCTGTCCCGAAAGTCATTTACGATTTTTTCAGCGCCGCTTTTAAAATGGGATTAATAGAAAAAACAAGCATCCAACGCCACTATTGATCGTGAAGCGGGATGCTTTTTCTATTCAGTGGGATGCAGGGTGAAGACTTTAGCGCAGCTAGAATCCTGCTTCACCCTAGCACTGCAGCCAACTTATGGGGCAGCCCCTTTTTGGTCGTGAGGAATACGAACGCTATGAAAATAATGGGAAATATAAAGCGCGATTTAAGAATTTTACTCCCTGATTATAGAGAAATCCAACAATTCCGCTACAAATCTTCACAGTACGCATAATTTCGCTTCATGTCCGTCAGGTAGAATCTGCCTTGTTGACTCATTATAACCACTCTTATTTATGGGGGCGTAAATTCATGAAACGTATTGTTTCGACTGTTCTGCTTGCTTCTGCACTGGTAACGACTGTACCGCTCGTTTCCCCTGGTCTTGCAAGCGCCGCAACGGCAGCACCGACAGCGGCAAAATTGTTGGACGGTGTCAACGAGCTGCCGCGCTGGATCGATGCGGGCAGCCTGATCGTGACACGGACGGTAGAGGAGAAAAAGGTCGATTACAAAATCAACGTCAAAACCAAGGCATTCACCCCGGCACTGGCGGAAGGTACGGACGGTGCCGAGCTGGTCGTGGCACCAAACGGCAAATCGGCTGTGTTCCAAAACGAGGCCAATCAGGTGTTTGCCATTGATTTTGCTACACAGGCGGTAACGAAGGTATCTGAGGACAAGAGCATGAAAAGCGAGCTGCAATTTTCAGCAGACGGCAAAAAACTGTTCTTCCTGCAAGGAGATAAAACCAATGTAGTGGCTTCCATCGACCTGGCAGACGGCAAAGTCACTAAGCTGGTGGAAGACAAGGTTGATTACAAGGCGAACCTGCAAGTGTCCGCAGATGGCAGCAAGCTCTACTATTTGGTGGAAAAGGGCGGAAAATTGACGGCTGATTCTCCGAAAGAGGGAGACGACAAATCGGTGACCGATGCCAAGATCGAGCTCGATCTGACCGATACCGAACCACAGCTGTTCGTATTCGATACAAAAGCGGCTGAGCCGAAAGCGGTTCAACTGACGTCCGAGAAGGATGACAAGCTGTTTCTTCAGATGCTTGCCGATGGACGTTTCGTCTATGTGAGCGTCGATACAGCGAAGGAAAACGCTGTTCCAAGCCTGAAGCTCGTCAGTGCCGATGGCAAGGAGGTAAAAAATCTGGTTGCCGATATCGCCGTGCTGCAAAGCGTGCGTGTTGCGGGTGATCGCCTGCTGATTCTCGGTGAAGCCGACGGCAAGAAAGCCATCTATGAAGTAAACGCAGCGACCGGTGCCAAAAAGAAACTGGTAGACGTACATAGCAACACGAACCAGATGTATGTTTCTGCGGACGGAAAGCAGATTGCGATCAGCATCGCGACCGAGCAAGGCGAAAAAGTGGCTGTTCTCGCAGGCGCTGCCTTTGAAGATGTAACCAAGTAAAAACAAACCAATAAAAAGAGGAGAATCTCTCATGAAACTGATGAAACGCATTTCCTTTCTGGCCGTTACGGCAGCTCTGTTAGTCGGCTCTGCAT
>JBLNEJ010000349.1:0-7461 GCA_050262535.1 Clostridia bacterium | reverse complement strand
CGCTTTGCTCTGATTTTCTTGCTTGTGCTCGAGCAGGCGTTTGATGACGACCTGCAAACGTTCCGGTTTGATGGGCTTGAGTAAATATCCGGTAGCGCTCAGTTCGAATGCTTCCCACGTATAATCGTTATGTGCAGTGACAAATACCGTTTCTGTCTGTGGGCTGTACTCCAGCAGTTTCTCGGCAAACACCAGCCCGGTCATCCCTGGCATGTGAATATCGAGGAAAACGACATCAGGCTTCCACAGCTTGATCTCTTCAAGAGCCATCACCGGATTGTAATAGGCTTTGATCGTCTCGATTCCTTCACAAGCCTGCAAATATTCGCACATTTCCTCCAAGGCTGGGCGTTCATCGTCAATGACAGCAACTGTCAGCATTTTCGTCAGTCTCCTTCCGCTGGTAAGGGAATCGTGATTTTTACTTCTGTACCGCCATTTTCGCGCCGCTTGACGTGCAACGATGTACCGAATTGCTTCAATAGTCGACGATTCGTATTTTTTAGCCCGATTCCCGTTCCACTCGCATGTAAAACCTTTGGATCGGGCAGATGGATGGAATCGATCTGCGCCTGTGAAATTCCCGTTCCATCATCGGCAATGAGTATTTCTACACAACCGGGACCATTTCGGGTCGTGATGCTGACTTCTCCACCATCAAGCGTATTCATCAAGCCATGACGGATGGCATTTTCGACGAGAGGTTGAATGACCAACGGGGGAAGAGCGAAATCGGTTGTCTCCAGTTGATAGGAGACACGCAATCGGTCCCCAAATCGCGCTTGTTCCAACGCCAGATACGCTTTGGTCAGTTCGAGCTCGGAATGGAAGGGGACGAGGGAAGCGCGGCTTTCGAAATCAAAGCTTCCGCGCAAAAAGTCGCTCAAATCACGCAAGAGCTGTCTCGTCTGCCCGATATCCTGCTTGCTCACCCAAATGATTGTATTGATCGCGTTAAACAGAAAGTGCGGCTTGATTTGGGCGCGAAGCATATCCAGCTCTGTCTGAACAAGGGACGTTACCGAACGCTTCAGCTGCACCAGCGTATTCACCTTTCCAAGCAATTCCGTCTTGTCATAGGAACCGCCAAGATAATCGTTGGCACCTGAAGCCGAGGCCAATTCGATATTATTGCGGTTCCAGCCTGTCAGCAACAGGAGAACAGGAAGATCAAACGGACTATGCTCCTGCCGAATCGCTTGGCATAGCTCAAAGCCTGACATTGTCGGTAACGTGGAAGCGACAATGCAAAGGTCAAGCCCACGCATCCCACTCATGATCGCCATGGCTTCCTGACCGCTGGCAGCAGCCGAGACAGAATAGCCCTCCGGTTCAAGCAGACTCACGAGTGCTTTGCGCGTACTGTATTGGTCATCGACGATCAGGATGTGGGTCGAATTTGTTTCTTTTGGCTGGCTTGTCTGATGGGTGGTTGTCGCAGCCACTTGTGAAAAGGCATGCTGCGCCCCTTTGATCAGCGATGCGAGCGGAAGTGAAACCGTGATGCTCGTCCCTTGTGCAGGCTCCGTTTCCACCTTGATTTTTCCACCGAGCTGATCCACCAGATGCTTTGCAATCGACAGGCCAAGCTCGGATTCACTCATGGTCATACGCTGTGCAGAAAAGGAATCGTCCGATAGCAGCTGGATCGTGCCTTGCTCCATTCCGAACCCGGTATCTTTTATCGTAACGAAAGCATACTGTTCATCCGATTGACAGCTGATCGTGATCTGTCCTTGTTCCGTATGTGCCAGAGCATTGGATAGCAGATGAAACAAAATCTGCTCCAGTCGCTGTTCATCAGTCAAAACGACATAGGTGTCCGCTGGAATCGTCGAGATGATTTGCACGTTCTTTCCCGGATTCAAAAACGGAACAATGTCCATCAGAACGTTCACGACCCGTACAAGATCGACGGGCTTGCGTCCGACCTGCAGGGAGCCCATACGAATCTGGCCATAGGCAACAATGTCCTTGACCAGAAAATCAAGCTTTTTGGCAGTATGGTAAACGACAGAAAGGTCTTCACGGTGTGTCGAGACAAGCTTGCCGCCGGTTCCCTGCAGAAGTGATTGGGAGATGTGCCGAATCGCCTGAAGCGGGGAGCGGATGCCAAAGGATGTTCGCAGCAAAAAAGTATCCTTGAACTGGTCCCACTTTTGCAGTTGTTCAGACAGATCGTTGATTTGGTTATAAGCATTTGCGAACCGCTCGGACAGGAGTATGCCTTGCATCAGCACGAACAAGGGAATGGAAACAGGCGGGATTGCATAAACCTCCATGCCAACGATTGTCGTCAAAATGTAAGTGCTCGTCGTCGCGATCAGCGCCAACAAGGCCACGATCATATAGCCGGTACCGTGAATGCGATTCCGTATGCCCCGTATCATGGAGGTCACCATATAACCGTATGCAAGCGTGATACAGAGCAAAATGAGCGTAAGCATGCGGGTGTAGACAGAGGCATCTGTGACCAAGACAAACAGCATAAACAAAAACGAAATGCCGGAAAGCAACAGAATGAACAAGCGTGAGCGGACCCACGAGGATAATCGATATGTATAAAAAACCAGGGAATAGGGTACTCCGACCGACGAGATATATTGAATTTTGCTGAACCATTCATTGGACAGATCAGGAAATAGATCGAGCAGCATTTTCTCTGAATGTGTCAATAAATAGCCGACTCCAAACAGCCCTGAAATAACAAGCGGCATTACCGCCTTGTCGGTTTTGCGCTGGTGGGCCTGAATGCCGAAGAAGATGGACAAAATGAATACAGACGTAATAAGAGCAACGTCATAAAATTCGTTGCGCGTTGCCAGCTTGCTGATTCCGGATTGTTCACCGAAGTAGATCGCCTGTACGATTCCGCTCGTGACATACACATGATTGGACACCTCGATGATCAGTTCGACCTCACGTTCCGTACTTTGGAAATAGAACGTATAAGGCTTGTTTCGCGGTGTTTCCTCCGCCTTTGTCAGGGCAGGGGTCCCAGCAGAGCCGACCAGGACGCCGTTGACATACGTTCGACTGGCTGTCCGGATGTTCGGAATTCTGATTCCATAGCTTGCTTCCTTGTCCGGGAGCAACAGCCGTATCCGATAGGTTGCCGCACCGTATCTCGGAAGCTGTTGATCATTGATCGTATAATGGCTCCACACGGACGGAACGGAGAAATAATGCGGGGCTGCATTGCCGGATGGCTTGCTGACCAACAGCTGGTTCCAGTAAAACTCCCACTCCCCCGAAAGTCTGACGACATTGTTTTTTTGGAAATCATGCCTGGATAAGTCTATGTACCCTTCGGACAGCTTCATAAGCGGTGGGTTCGAATCAGGCTGTAACCAAGGCGTTGCCATTGCGCCTGCCAGGATGGAAATACCGATCAGCAAAACCAGCCACTCACGACGAGAAATTCCGAATTTTGTCGCATGTGAATTCACTCAAAATCATTCTCCACTTCTTATGTAAGATCCGAACAAAGCAAGTAAGCTGATTTGGCTTCTTATAAAAACTGTAACAGACTGCATAGTGTAAAGAAAGTTTCATTTTGCTTCACATTTCGTAATAAATGTTGTCAAAACACAAAAAAACCGGCAAGCCTGATGGAGAAAAGCTTTTGCCGGTAATGCGGTGTTATTGACTGCTCAATGTATCCAGCATCTCAACGACTTGTCGGGAGAGGCGGTCTATTTCTTTTGTTTTTTCTGCGACCAGATCATGCTTGCCTTGTTTGTAGAGCTCGATCGCTTCGGCGCATGCCTGATGGAAGCTGGCGTGCGACTCATTTAGCTGTAAAAATATGGGCACATCCCGATAGCTTTCCATACCCTTGCCGAAGTACCATTTTCCCAAACGGCACACGCGGTGATCCTTGACCTTGTCCGCTTCCAACTGAATGAGCCCCTTGAGCATAAAGTGGATACGCGATTTCCACATCAAGTGATCTGTTTTGGCCAGGGTGAGAATATCCTGATTGGTAAAAGGAACGGTATAGGCACTGATCCTTGCCCGAATTGCCTCGGCGTTCATAATTAACGTAAACAGGTTGACATTGCATTCCTTCAGCGCCTGATTGGTTTCAATCCCGTTAGCGGAACAATGGCGAAGGGCAGCCGCAATCTCGTCGAAGGAAGCCGATTGCTCCTCCACGACAGGAGCCAGCGAGTCGGTAGTTTGATCGAATTGGCGCATGACCGTGGATAACTCCTGGATTCCTTTTGTCGCCAAATCTGCTGATTGACAGTTCCGCTCAAAATGTTGTTCAATCGCAACAAATTTTTTCGATAGCATGCTGACCTGGGCCTGTATGGCTTCCACCTGACTGAATATCTCGCTTGCGGATTTTCGCGATTGCTCGGCCAGGGCGCGTACCTCTTGAGCAACAATGCTGAAGCCTCTGCCGTGCTCGCCAGCCCGCGCTGCCTCAATCGCAGCATTAAGAGACAGAAGCTGCGTCTGGTCGGAGACGGTGCGAATCACATCGTTCAGCGTGCTGATCGAATCTGCGGATGCTTGCAATTGGGCGATGTCTGTTTGCAACAACCGAAGCTGATCATAGGAATTCGCGGTTTGGTTGTTTACGAGCGATACTTGCTTGTGGGTGTCTTCTACGGTTTGGGACCCGATTCGGGTTTGGGCTGCGGTGTTTGCTAAGGCGGAGGCAATATCCCCGATGGAGGAGGTAAGCTGTGATGAGGCACTGCTTATCGTTTCCAGCTGGTGAGTCGTGTCGTCAAGCTTTTGGGAGAGGTGGTCCAGATGAATTCCTTCGTGGAGAGCAGCCTGGACAATCTGTGTTACATCCAAAGAGTGGGAGATCACCTGCTTCGCCATGAAATCGAGCAAGCTGTTCAGCTCGGCTGCGAGCGGGGAAAGCGGGTCATCTTCTGACATTTTGACACGGGTGCTGAAGTTACCTTGACGAAATGCGTTTATTTGGGATATGATTTCCGGCATGCTGGTGAATAACGTTGATGGTTGCGAACGTTTTTGAAACATGAGCGAATCACCTCAATTGTTCTCGAACATAGTCCTACTATATTGGTTTTCTGTATACAAGTTCAAATGATTTTTCTTTTAAGGTGGGGAAAAATCGTAAAAATGTTTTTTGTTGGCTGGGATCATTTTCGTTCTAGCTTGTAGTTCGAAAGTAGGATAGAATCTAATGGACAGGGCTTAGGAGAGGGAGGAAACAGCATGGCTTATTGTTGTGGTGCCGGAATGATCGGATCATTTGGAACGGTACGACATTACAAGACAATGGTTCATCACGTACCGATTATGTATTGCCCCGTTTGTGACCGAATCGAAGTTCTTCCGGCGATCGCAGGAGAATATGAGATTCTTGTTGAATATGCTCAAGGCGATAATGCCGCCGAAGTCGATTTTCGCGAATTCGTTAGCATTGATCATATAGCAAACCTGTTTGAAAATTGTGTTATGATAGACGAGGGAAAAGACTTTGGCGAAGTGCTGAAGGCGCAGATTGATCTATCGTTGGATTTGTTGGGAACCGCCAAAATGCTGGGAGATGACGGCTGGCGGGAGGTTCTGAACGAACGTTTGGTCAAATTGAGCGATCGCTTAAAAGAATTTAACAAGCGAAAACAAATATCGCAACGCAGCGCATAATAAGAAAAGTATAGAAAGATTGCCGCCGCTTGGGAGGAAGGTCCATGTTTCAAATTAAAGGCGTTCATCACATTGCTCTGAATTGCCGCGATGCGATGAAGGTTGCACTCTTTTTCAAGGATATTCTGGAGATCCCGATCTCACTGGAAAACCTGGTGGAAGGAGAGCCAATCTATTTTCAATTTGGTGACAAGACCAGAATTGGACTGCATCAAATCAGCCAGGACGGACGAAACGGGACGGGGCAGGTCGATCATATCGCCTTTACCGTTGCTACGCACGACGAACTGGACTATCTTGTCGATAAGCTGGAAACCCGAAACATCTGCTATCGCGGACCGATTGAGCGTCCTGCCAGTTTTAATCTCTACTTTGAAACGCCAGATGGACATCACCTGGAGGTACGTTTGGACAAGGATGAGGATGACGACACCTGAAAGGTGTCTTTTTTTTTGTCTTCGACAAAGGTAGTCATCGCCCCCGAGTTCTCGTCAAAGGATTCGACGCGCCAACAAGAGAAACGTTTCTGGAAAAGAGGTGGAAGAGGGGGCGTAACGATGGCAGACGGGATGATGCGACTCTTGGAGGGGTTTTGCGAACGGTTGGAACGCAAACCATTTTTGCAACAGCTGACGCTTGACTGGGAGAGCCGGGTGTTGATTCGAGTAGCGGATGAGCCGCACGGCATTTCGCTGGTGTTTGTGAAGGGAAACGTCCGCCTCGTTGAGGAGAGCGGGACGTTGGCTGTCTCCACCTTGCAGGTTACGGGGAACGAGGATGATTTGAAGCAGCTTTTCTGCGGCAGCGATTGGGCACTGTTGAAAGCGAAAACGAAGGTGGCATTGCACGGACCGATTCGGGATCAGTTGAAATGGGATGCTTTGCTTCGACTAACTTGCGCTTCACAGTAATGCTTGGTTGAAGTGGTATGGTATAATAACTGCTGGGAGATGAGAACAGCAGATGGATACCAGAATACTTGGAAAAACCGGGTTACCTGTTTCAGCGCTTGGCTTTGGGGCAATGCATTTGCCGAAGATTGGTCAGGAAGAGGCGGATCGTCTGCTGAACGAAGCGTTGGATCGGGGCATTACGTATTTTGATACGGCTGCAGCCTATGGAGACGGACTGAGCGAGGCACGTCTGGGACACGCGATTTCTCACCGACGCAGCGAGTTTGTGCTCAATACGAAGACGCAGAAGCGCGATTATGCTTCCGCCCTTCAGGATATCGAAAACAGCCTGCGCGAATTGAAAACAGACTATATCGACATCGTACAAATTCATTACGTCAACTATGTGCAGGAATATCGTCATGTGAAGATGCCTGAAGGAGCGATTCGCGCTGTCGAGGAGATGAAGGCCAAGGGCTATATCGGTCACATCGGCATTTCGGGACATCGGCCGGAGCTGTTGGCCCGTTGGGTAAAGGACTATCCGTTCGAAACCGTGCTGTTCCATTTGAATATGGCCCAGCCTTATTCGAGACGCGACCTGATTCCGACACTGCTTGACGAGAACATCGGAATGATCGCCATGAAGCCGCTATCCGGGCCATACCTGTCGCAGATACGCGAATCTCTTCGCTACTCGTACGACTCACCTGTCCATGTCGTGCTGTCCGGGATGAAAAGCCTGGAAGAGCTGACGATGAATCTGGATGCTTTTTCCACTCCTGTTTCGCCGGAGGAACAGGCGTTTTTGCATGCGATGGCGGAGGGATTGGACGAATCCGGCTGTCGTCGCTGCAATTATTGCTCATGCCCGTTGGGAATCCGTATCCCGGATACGCTGATTCCTTCACGTTACAGGGAACGGTAT
>JBLNEJ010000348.1:0-3098 GCA_050262535.1 Clostridia bacterium | reverse complement strand
AAATGGGCGCAATGTCATTTTCCCGCTTCAGGAGCATTAGCCGGCCTTCCTCATAGCCGATAATTTCCCAGCCGACGTAGTTGCTGATCGTTTTTTCAAGCGATTCGCCTGCAAGTGGCTTGCGCTCCTCATCACGCAGCCCGCACAAGTACGATCGGGCCAGAACAAGCTCCATCGGACTCGTCTTGCCCGGAACCGCCGGCTGTCCGCTGAGCAGGGAGGTGAGAGGAAGCATCGCCGCCTTCGCACCATTCAGATGATACCAGTATGCCGTTCCACCAGCTGTCGTCATGACGAGCAGCACCGTCCACGCAATCAAAAAGAAAAATCGCTGTTTCATCCAGACTTACCCCTTTTGAGGCCGTTTTCCATCATCTTTGACCGAAAAAGACATATCTATACAAATTTTCCAAAACATATCGTAATCAAACATAACCCACGGCAAAATGCAATAAATTTATACTATTCCTACCATTTGTGGCAAACCTATGATAGGATAAATTTGCTAGAAAAAAAATTTTACGGAGGAATCGAAGGATGAAAAAACATAAGACATTAAGCACTGTCTTAACGGCTTCTCTGGTGCTTGGCGCAATTGCCTCTCCGGTCATCGTCAGCGCTGCGACCAATCCAACCGTGAAGCTTCGTCTCATGGAGACGACAGACATCCATGTGAATCTGGTGAACTACGATTATTACAAAGATGCGGCAACTGACGAATTCGGTCTGGCCAAAACCGCGTCCCTGATCACAAAAGCAAGAGAGGAAGCCAAAAACAGCCTGCTTTTTGACAATGGCGACCTGCTGCAAGGCAATCCGTTAGGTGATTATGTCGCCAAGGTCAAGCCGCTTGCCGCTGGCGAGACTCATCCTGCCTACAAAGCCATGAATTTGATCAAATACGATGCAGCCAACATCGGAAACCACGAGTTCAACTATGGTCTGGACTTTTTGCAAAACAGCCTGAAGGGTGCCCAATTCCCGTATGTAAACGCGAACGTTTATATCGACGACAAGGATAAAAATCCGGCAAACGACAAAAACAAATTTACCCCTTATACGATCATCGAGAAAAAAGTAACCGATGAGACCGGCAAAGAGCATACGCTCAAGGTAGGTGTAATCGGATTTGTTCCGCCGCAAATCATGCAATGGGACAAAAGCAACCTCGATGGCAAAGTCATCGCGAAAGATATCGTGGAAACCGCAAGAAAATTCGTTCCCGAGCTCAAGGCAAAGGGTGCTGATCTGATCGTTGCGATCCCACACTCCGGTATCGGTCCGGTCGATAGCAAAGGGATGGAAGAAAACTCTACTTACCTGCTGAGCAAGGTTCCAGGCATCGATGCGATTCTGTATGGTCATACCCATATCGTCTTCCCTGGTCCTGGCTATGAGATCGACGGAATCGACGCGAAAAAAGGCACGATCAACGGTGTTGCTGCCGTTCAGCCTGGCTTCTGGGGCAACAATCTGGGCATCATCGACATGACGCTTGAGAAAGTCGGTAGCAAGTGGAAAGTGGTTGATTCCCAATCGGAAGCCCGTCCAATCTATGACAAGGCCAACAAAAAAGCACTTGTTGAAGCCGACCCGACCATCGTTAATGCTGTGAAGAAAGAACATGACGAAACTGTCAGCTGGGTACGTTCCGCAGTTGGAACGACAACGTCCCCGATCCACAGCTACTTTGCTTTGGTCCAGGACGATCCGTCCATCCAAATCGTTACGAACGCACAGAAGTACTATGTCGAGAAACATGTGAAAGGTACTGAACTCGAAGGATTGCCAATCCTCTCTGCAGGAGCACCGTTCAAAGCGGGCGGACGCAATGGTGCAAGCTATTACACCAATATCCCGACCGGTACGATTGCCCTGAAGAACGTTTCCGACCTGTATATTTATCCGAACACCCTGAAGGCCGTAAAAATTAACGGTGCGACTGTGAAAGAATGGCTGGAGATGTCCGCTGGTCAATTCAATCAAATCGATCCAAACAAAAAAGAAGAGCAAGCCCTGGTCAACAACGATTTCCCTACCTACAACTTTGACGTTCTTGACGGTGTTACGTACCAAATCGACGTAACCCAACCAGCCAAGTACAACAAAGACGGTTCGCTCGCCAATGAAAAGGCAAGCCGTATCAAAAATCTGAAATACAACGGGCAAGATGTGAAGGCTGATCAGATGTTCCTCGTCGTCACCAACAACTATCGTGCGAACAAAGGCGGCAACTTCCCTGGTCTGGATGGAACCAATATCGTAATCGATGATCAAATCGAGAATCGCCAGGCCGTCATCGAGTACATTCTGGAAAAGAAAACGATCGACCCTGCTGCGGACAACAACTGGACATTCGCTCCGATTCAAGGCAACCTGTCGATCACGTTTGAATCCTCTCCGGATGCCAAGCCTTTCGCTGAAAAGCTGACAAATGTGAAGTATGTCTCCACATTGGAAAGCGGTTTTGCGAAATATCAAATCGACTTGTCCAAAAAATAAGCGGACTTGTTCACAAAGCCAAAGAAGCTGGTGCTCCCTCAAAGAGCATCAGCTTCTTTATTTATCCAACATACGTATAGGGTCCGATGCGTTGGAAAATGCGTTGTTCCGACTGAAGGAACGCTCTACGTTCGTTGCGAAGACGCCGTTCCATTTGCAATAGCTCGTAAACGCCTCGTGCAGAATAGCCAGGACGCTTCAAATAGACACCGGTTACCTCCCGCAGAACATTATCTGGATACCTCAGCATTTGGAAAACCATCCAAATCTGCGCGTCCGACAGCGGCTTCACTTTTGTGTAAGCTTCAATCGCCTCCATGAAGGAATCGAAGCGATACCCTTGCATGAGCAGCATACGGCTCATCAATTGTACCAAATCGACAAGCTGAATATCGTAGTCGACCGTATCCAGGTCAATCAAATAGCAACTCCCTGACTGTGTAATCAAAAAGTTATGGCTCGCGACATCGCGGTGAGCAAGCGTGCCATCGATAATCGATTGATCCATTTCCGAGAAGAGCGGCGTCTTGTACAGCTTCTCCAACACCTGTTGCGCATCTTGCCTCACTTCCTTGGCCATGGCGCGAATCGTGTGG
>JBLNEJ010000347.1:0-3678 GCA_050262535.1 Clostridia bacterium | reverse complement strand
TGTCATCGTGATTGGTGCAGGTCATGCGGGCTGTGAATCAGCGCTGGCTGCAGCGAGAATGGGCTGCCAAACCTTGCTGCTGACGATCAATCTGGATGCGGTAGCCTACATGCCATGCAATCCGTCCGTCGGCGGTCCGGCAAAAGGGCACGTCGTACGTGAAATCGACGCCCTTGGCGGAGAAATGGCCAAAAATACCGATAAAACGCATATTCAAATGCGGATGCTGAACACCGGAAAGGGGCCAGCCGTTCATGCGTTGCGCGCCCAGGCCGACAAATTCGCCTATCAGCATGAAATGAAGAAAACGATTGAGAGCACGCCGAATTTGATTTTGCGCCAGGCGATGGTCGAAGAGCTGATCGTCAACAACGGCGTATGTGAAGGGGTCGTTACCCAGACAGGTGCCCGTTACAAAGCGAAAGCGGTCGTACTGACTACCGGAACCTATCTGCGGGGAAAAATCATTATCGGGGATCTGCAATATGAGAGCGGCCCGAACAATATGCGTCCGTCCGTTCGCTTGGCTCATCATCTGAAAGAGCTGGGGCTGGAGATGGTTCGTTTTAAGACCGGTACACCGCCTCGGGTACACAAAAGCAGCGTGGATTTCAGCAAAATGGAGATTCAACCGGGTGATGAGGAGCCGCGTGCGTTTTCGTATGAAACGACGGAGTTTATTACCGATCAGTTGCCTTGCTGGTTGACCTATACGAATGAAGAAACGCATGGCTTGATCAACGCTAACCTTCATCGTGCTCCGATGTATTCGGGTGCCATCGAAGGAACGGGACCACGCTACTGCCCGTCGATTGAGGATAAGGTGGTACGCTTTAACGACAAGCCGCGCCATCAAATCTTCCTCGAGCCGGAAGGCCGTCATACGGAAGAGATGTATGTGCAAGGTCTTTCCACCAGCTTACCTGAAGATGTCCAGCTTTCCATGCTGCGTTCGATGGAAGGGATGGAAGAGGTCAAAATGATGCGCCCCGGCTACGCGATCGAATACGATGCGGTTGTGCCGACACAGCTGTGGCCGTCTCTGGAAACGAAGCTGATCGAGGGCCTGTTTACCGCAGGTCAAATCAACGGCACCTCCGGCTACGAGGAGGCTGCGGGGCAAGGTCTGATGGCCGGAATCAATGCGGCGCGCAAGGTGCAGGGGAAAGAATCGGTTATTTTGGGACGTGAAGAGGCTTATATCGGGGTGCTGATCGATGATCTGGTGACCAAAGGGACGAATGATCCGTATCGTCTGCTTACCTCCCGTGCGGAATATCGCCTGCTGTTGCGCCACGACAATGCTGATTTGCGTCTGACCGACATCGGTTATGAGATCGGGCTGATCAGCGAGGAGCGCTACGCACGTTTTTGTGAAAAACGGGAGCAGGTTGCCGTAGAAAAGGAACGGCTGGCAAGCACGCGTGTACGTCCGGACAATGAAGCGGCCCAAACCATGTTGCGGGAGGCGGGTTCGCCTGAGCTGACCGAGGTGCTGGATTTGGCTCAACTGCTCCGCCGTCCTGAGCTTTCCTACAAGCATATTCATATGATTTCACCGGCCGAGGTTGAACTGTCTGAGGATGTTCAGGAGCAGGTAGAAATTCAAATCAAATACGATGGGTATATCCGTAAATCACTCCAACAGGTAGAACGGATGAAAAAGATGGAGGAGAAACGGATTCCGCAGAGCATTGATTATCATCAAATTTCCGGTATGTCCAAAGAGTCGCGGGAAAAAATGTCCAAGGTGCGCCCGTTGAACATTGGCCAGGCGTCCCGCATTGCCGGCGTGAACCCGGCCGATATTTCGGTCTTGATGGTGTATATGGAACAGTATCATCGCGTGCTGACGAGCACGGCTGAATAAGGAGAGCAGGATGGATAAAGAGCAGTTTGTCACCGCTTTGGCTGAAAAAGGCATTCAACTAACCAAGGAACAATTGGAGCAGTTCGCTGCCTACTATCGCTTGCTGGTTGAATGGAATGAGAAGATGAACCTGACAGCCATTACTGATGAGCGGGAAGTATACAATAAGCATTTTTTTGACTCCATCTCCGGAGCGTTTTATTTTCCGTTTGATACCGTCAACAGTGTGGCGGATATCGGAGGCGGAGCGGGATTCCCGAGCATTCCGTTAAAAATCTGTTTTCCCCATCTGCAGATGACGGTGATCGATTCGTTAAACAAGCGAATGACATTTCTTGCTCATGTTGGCAAGGAGTTGGGGCTGACGGGATTTACCCCGACTCATGCCAGGGCGGAGGAAGCGGGACAAAATCCGAAGCTGCGTGAATCGTTTGATCTGGTGACGGCACGGGCGGTTGCGAGGCTGAATTTGCTTGCTGAGTTCTGCATCCCGTTCGTTCGTGTCGGTGGAACGTTTCTTGCCATGAAGGGGGCAGGTGCCTCTATTGAATTGGCAGAAGCGAAGAAAGCAATTAAGCTGCTCGGTGGAAAAACGCAAAAGGTCGAGACTTTTGAACTTCCTGAAGATGCAGGGGAGCGTACGATCATCATTGTGCAAAAACAGGATCCGACACCAAAGACGTATCCACGCAAGCCGGGGATTCCGGCTAAAAAACCGATTCTTTCGTAATGCAACAGGAATGATGGAGGACTGCGGCTCGTGCTGCGGTCTTTTCTTTTTTGCAGAGAGTGCCCTAGTAACCGAACCAGGGCAGACTATGGACAATGAAAAAGTTGATAACGCTGGGAGGAAAAGATTGAATTATCTGGTCTATGCATATACATACTGGTAAACTTTTAACAGAGACGAGGAGGGAGAGACATGCAAGCACTTTTAACGACTTTCTTTCCGCCTGAGCTGCCGACCATTGTCCTTCGACTTTTTTTGGCGTTTGTTGCCGGAGCCATTATGGGATTGGAGCGAGAGCGGTTTAATAAGGATGTCCATCGAACAAAAGCAGCAGGTTTCCGTACATACAGCTTGGTGTGCTTTGGCTCATGCTTGTTTGGATTGGCATCTATTTATGGGTTTTCGTCAGATGGAGCCAACAATGACCCGGGGCGAGTTGCTGCGCAGGTGGTGACGGGGATGGGCTTTTTGGGTGCAGGTGCGATTTTGAAGTACAATGGGGAAGTAAAGGGGTTGACGACTGCTGCCGGGATGTGGGTGGCATCGGCGATCGGATTATTGTTCAGTGCCGGTATGTATGTGACGGCGATTCTTGCCTCGTTTTTGGCGTTTCTCGTGCTCGATTTTCACCGCCTGTTTCCTCATCTTTTTACTTTTATCAAAGCACACCATGAAGATGAAGGGGAAATTCCTGTACGGGTGCAAAAACGCAGACGCGAAATGAAAGAAGAAGATTAGGGCATGTTTCACGTGAAACATATCGTTCTTAAACCATTGGCCGTCCAGGGGTGATCCTGGCGGTTTTTATTTTGGAGAAAAGAAAACCTCACGATGTTGTTAATTCTGACACGATGGTGAGAGTATCAAGTAAGTTCGCATAGCAAAAAAAGCCGTTTTCAGCAAAATCCATTCCCCGCGACCCTGTTCCCCAAAAGGACAGTTCAGGGTTTTTTGTCAGACAACAAAAGCGAGCAGGATTTTCCTTTGGAAATGAAGAATGTATTGAGAAGCAAGTGGAACGTGTTTAGAATTGGGGGATTTCGGTATGACAGTAAGGGATCAATTTTCACGGATGTTC
>JBLNEJ010000346.1:0-3693 GCA_050262535.1 Clostridia bacterium | reverse complement strand
GTAACCAGTACTTTACCGAGGATTTGCTCCGCATATGTACGAACCTCATCCAAATTTTTCGCAACTTTTACACCGCCGGCTTTACCGCGGCCCCCGGCATGGATTTGCGCTTTTACGACGACGACTTGGGTACCCAGTGTTTTTGCAGCTTCAACTGCTTCATCAACTGTGAACGCTACACGGCCATCGGGTACTTTCACACCGTACTGTTTCAGTATCTCTTTACCTTGATACTCATGAATATTCATTCTCCATCCTCCTATGTCAGATCGTCAGGCAGATGTACAGAACTCTGACCCAGCGAGAACAGTTCGTCCTATCTGTGTCATAATCCTGCCACAAATCTGTACAACACCAATATATTACGACATAATTCGCAAATATGGTAGTACATTTCCTCAGCGAAGATCTCATTTTCTTTATCGTTGCCAACCTCGTCTGATTCCATAAGTGCTACTCTTTCGATAATGCTTGGCGATAGCTGGCAATCAGGCTCTTAAGTTGGGGCTGATAGTACATTTTTCCAAGGTATCGAAATGAGTCTCCATAGATCCGAATCGTATACTCCGTTGTCCCCACCTGAAGCCGCAAGTAGTAATCAGCCGCGGTTTCATCACGTATATGCTGAACGCTTGGCGTTGCTTTTTGGAAGGTTCGCACCGTTTCGTGAAGCAATCCCTGTAGCAGGCTCGATTCGTTCGGATCAAAGGCGAGCGTGTTCCCAGCCTCCTTTCCGGATGGTGACAACGTTACTTTCGTTGCTTTAAATAGGGGCGCAAACGGATTGGAATCATTGCGCATTTGTGGGGGTAGCCAGCTTGTCACCTTTGAAAACAGATCGGTCGATACGTTATAGTACAGCTCCTCTTTTCCCAATGAAACACATAGCAGACTAGGGGAGAGCAGACGCGTTCCCATCGTTCGTTCACCCATGTTTACATTCAATCGATAGCCTGGATAGAGCGAATATTGCGGCAGATTCGATTCCCGAAATTCAGCCGCCGCCAGCTGCTGGGCAATCATTATCGTCTCTTCTTCCGTCGGCAAGTAACGTTTCTGCAAATCGTCCGCTTCGACCTCGACCGTGCGCACTGCCATCTGCTTGAAGAGCACCTTTGCAGCCTCTTTGCGAATCCAGCGATAGAAACGATCGGAATCCTCACTTCCCCCTGGGCCGATTTCCATCACAAAGGGCGCTGCTTGCGAACGATAGACAATCAACGTGAACCGGGCGTCATCTTGTTTTGTGTGAATATCCACTTGACTCGGCAGCAATGCAGCCTCTTTTACAGCATGCTGCACAAACTCCTCTTTGTTCAAATAAAGTTCTTGTCCATCTGTCGTCATCACGGATACTTTTTCAATTGTGCCGAATTGTGACGTAAGATTGGCGTTGGAATCAGGATCAGACACGGGTATTTTGGCACCTTCTGAGCAACCAGCAGTAAGCAGACATGCAAGCAGGATCATGACCAACGTCCACGCATGCAAGCGAGTTCTCATCAAGCGTCCTCCTTTCGAGAGATATCCCCCTATCCCTGCGAAGCCAGCCTCGTTTCTCTCTTTTTGTCGGGCTGGTACCGACGGTTAAAGTAACCCTAACCGTCGGCTGATTTCCGTACCAAGCTTGCGTTTCACATAAATCTCTCCGATTTGATGCGGATCTTTTACCTTGATGGAGCGGTTGTTTGTACGGATGGAAACGTATTTTTCGTTGGTTTTGTCCAAGCCGCAAATTAACTCGGAGCCTACTTCAACAAAAATACAGGCAACATATTTGTCCTCTACTTTTTTGATCGAGATTTTGGGGAACGGCGCAATCAGTGGGGTTGTTTTATCCTGGATGTACTGGGTGATCGCCAAAATGTATTTGTCCTGGTCACCATAATGGGCCAGTTCTTCATTAATGCCGATTATGCTCCCGTCATCATCGATTCCAAGAAACAGGTTGCCGTTATTGCTGTTGGCAAAAGCTACGATTGCTTTAATGATCGCGCTTTTGGAATTGAGGAAATCACGTTTGAATTCGATCATGTCATTTTCGCCCAATTGAGTGGCGGTTTGAGGATCATCGATTTTTCCAAGATAGCGAAATCTGCTTAATGCTCCGAGCCGGTAGACATACTCCTCAAACAAATCGGCGGGCAAATTGATTTCTTCAATCGAAGCGTCCGCATTTTGCCACAGCTTGTAGGTGCGCGGAGAAAAGCACATGTCGAACAGGACGTTGGTGCCGAGCGACTTGATATTCATCCCGATTGCGACCGGGTCAACCTGTGTTGGCTGATAGCTTTCTAGCCCTTGCATCTCCAGCACTCCACTATGAATGAGGAAATCGAAATAACGGTGTGGCAATGTGACGGCCGACTTGATCAGTTCCCGATGCTGCTCCGCGCCTGGTCGCTTGATTACGTGGTATAGATCAAAGAAGACGTGCTGTTTGTTGTCTTGCTGGACAATGGCTAGAAAGTAGCATGGATTTCTCATAGCTCACCTTATCTTGTTGAATTGTTTGAAATAACCAGTTTCGCTCATAAAAAATGGTAACAGATAAGAAAATAGTACCACTATTTCTGTTTGACCGACAACCTTATCTGGAAGATCAGTCGGTTACGTGCATTTTTAGCAGTTTTCCTGATTTTGCACAACCAATGTTTTCCGATTGAAAAAACCGATAGCCGTCCCGATAAATGTCAAGCCTGCAGAAACGTAGTATGTTGACTGGACACCAAACTGGTCGGATATCGAGCTTAACCCGATCGCAGACAAGCCAAACGTCACATAAGCCACAGCTGCTTGAGCTGACAGTACTTTGGGTAGGAGCCTCGAGTCAACCACACGCTGGTAAACCGTTTGTTTGACGATTGCCTGCAGTTGGTAAATCGGCCCAAATAACGCTGAGATGAAAAGAGACCATACCGGGATGTGGATCGTCACGAACAGAAGGATGAATATCCCGGATAAAAACATGCCCCCGACAATCGGAAGAACCAGTCTTTGCTCGAGCTTTTTTGCTGCTGCAAGAACAGTAACCCCGCCCACAATCGTTCCGATCAAGTAGCTTGCGTTAATATAGCCCCACCATTCCTCGCCTTTATGCAGGACTTCATTTACAAAAACGAGCAGGATTGCAGCCATCCACACCGCAGCGGCAATGCCTTCCAAAACATCCATCATGGTGAGAACACGAAGTTGTGGAACTTTCCACAGGCAGGTCCATCCTTCTTTTAGTGAATCCCATATTCGGATGGAATGGTCATTCTGTTCATGGTGATAAGGCCTCAGACGAATGTAAAAAAGTGCAACGGTTGAGAGCAAAAACATGCCCACCGTCAGCCAAAGGATCGTGTTCGCCCCAAGCCACGCAACCAAAATTCCACCAAGTGCCCAGCCAATCATCTGTACGGACTGGTCAACTGTAGAGATGAGTCCGTTTGCACGCAGCAATTGTTCGTGATCCACCAAGCGCGGAATCATGGCATTGCGTGCTGGTACTGTCCAGCCATCCAGGAAGGCAATGAGCAAAATAAAACCATACAGGCCATACAAGGGAACGTGCTCACTTGTCAGCGTCGTTATGATGGTTAGTGTGAGCAACAAAATCGTCTGACTTGCTTGTGATGTTTGCATAATCGTTTGAAGCCGATAGCGATCAAGTATGAGCGGAGCCAAAACGCCGCTTGTAAATTGGGC
>JBLNEJ010000345.1:0-5692 GCA_050262535.1 Clostridia bacterium | reverse complement strand
CAGTATCGAGAAGGCTTCTCGATGGTCAATACCGAAGCGATGGCCTCCGGTATTCCTGTCATTGCCTCGAGCCGCGGGGGGATCCGAAACATCATCAGGCATGGCAAAAGCGGCCTTCTCGTCAATGCGTACACAAGCCCTCTGGCATTTGCCAAGCGGCTGGCACAGCTGAAAGCATCTCCGGCACTTGCACAAAGACTCGCTGCAGGCGGAAGAAGCCGGGCGCTTGCGGCCTATAGCTGGAGCAACAGGGTGCAGCGTCTGATGCAGCTTTATCAGGCGATCAGACATCGATAAAGGGCAAGCGTAGGGAGGCTGTCGGCACAGAACCGGCAGCCTTTTGACGCATTTTGATTCTTTTCGTTCAGTTTTTGTTCAGTATAAACTGGTATGATAGAAGTACATATGAAAAATTTTGAAAAACTGCTTGAATGACAGGAAGTTTCATGTTTTATGTGATACTATTAAGGGTAATTATACCTAGTACCATTTTACTAACGGATAAAGGGTGGTCGTCTTGGACGCAAAGGTTGTCAATACGTATCTCAAAGGCCTTACATCTGTCATGGGGCCTTTGGGGATGGAAATAGAGCGTACAAACATCGATGTGAACGAATTGCCGTACGCTGATCCTCAAGCCAGAATCGTTTCCCAGCTTTCCGGAGAGGCCGAGGGGGACATCATTATCAGCATGGCGGAGGAAACGTTTATGAAGCTGCTCGAATCATTCAGCATCCCGCCGGAGATGGTCGATGATTCGATGAAACAGAGCATTTTGACTGAATTCGGTGATATGGTACGTGGACATGCCATCACAGGCTTCCAGACATCCGGCTTGCCGATCCAATTCCAAAAGGTTGATCTGGTCAGCAACGTGTATCCGCCCGAGTCTGATTCGTTGCCACAAAGGAAGAGCCTGTGTGTTTCGATGATCGCCAATAACCAATACCCGCTTCACATTCACTTTGTTCTCGATCATCTGTATCGCAAGTAACGCTGAAGCGGGCTTTTCCTTCTTTTGCTATAATGAGAGGAAAGAAGGAGGAGAGAGTTCGTGATTACCACCAATCGTTACGAAGATGTATGCGCGTATGTCAAGCAGTTTGATGAGACGCTGCAGCCGTTGCTGCTGGCCGAAAAAGTGCCGACATCGGAAGAGGCGGCACGCGTGCTCGGGGTAGAAGTGGGGCAAATCGCCAAGTCGATCCTGTTTCGCTCGGATGATCGTTTTGGCTTGTTTGTCGCGGCGGGTGATGTCAGGATCAACCAGAAGAAAGTAAAGGCATTGCTTGGCGGCAAAAAACCGCGCATCGCCACACCGGAAGACGTCGAAGCCGTGACGGGCTTTCAAGTGGGAGCCGTCTGCCCATTTGCATTGCGTCAAGAGGTACCGATCTTTATCGATGAATCGCTGCGCCGGTTTGAACAGGTGTATACGGCAGCAGGGGTAGTGGAATCGATGCTTCCCATCACGTTTGAACAGCTGGTGGCGGTTACCAAGGGAACCGTCACAGATGCGACTTCTGCCGAGTAATCGGCATCGTTGACTGGCAGAAACGGGGGGACTGGGTTGAGCAGATATCAGGAACTGATCGAACGGCAGCGGGCGTTTGTTGCGAGTGGAGCAACGAAGGAGCTTGCCTTTCGCGAGCAAAGCCTCAGGCGATTGAAGCTTGAGATCGAGAAGAGCGAGGCGATGATATCGGCTGCACTTAAGGCGGATTTGAACAAATCGTTGTTTGAAGCTTATTCGACCGAAATTGGCATGGTGCTATCGGAAATCAGCCATACGCTGAAGCATTTGCGCAGGTGGGCGAAGCCAAGACGAGTAAAAACGCCGATCACGCACATCGGCTCTGCCGGTTACATATACCCTGAACCGTATGGGGTGGCTTTGATTATCGCGCCGTGGAACTACCCGTTTAACCTGGCATTGGCCCCGCTGATTGCCGCGCTTGCTGCGGGCAACACCGTCGTTCTCAAGCCGTCCGAGCTAGCGCCGAACACCTCGGAGGCGATGACCAGACTGCTGCGGGGCATTTTCCCGGAAGAGCAGGTGGCCGTCGTCGAGGGCGGTGTAGAGGAAAGCACTGCTCTGCTAAAGGAACGGTTTGACTATATCTTTTTCACCGGTGGTGTACAGGTAGGCAAGGTTGTGATGGAGGCGGCGGCGAAGCATTTGACCCCGGTAACGCTGGAGCTCGGGGGAAAAAGCCCGTGCATCGTGCATCATGATGCAGACCTGACGCTGACCGCAAAGCGGATTATCTGGGGCAAATGTTTAAATGCGGGCCAAACCTGCGTGGCCCCCGATTATCTGTTGGTTCACAAGCAGGTGAAGGACGCACTCGTTCGGGAGCTGAAGGCGCAGCTTCACGTTGCCTATGGTGAGAGCGCCCCGTCCCACCCTGATTTCCCGAAAATCATCAATCGCCGTCATTTTGACCGTGTCGCGAGCTATTTGCAAAACGGGACTGTCCTATTAGGCGGGCGTACGGATGAGGAAGCGCTGCGGATTGAGCCGACTTTGCTTGGTGACGTATTGCCGGATGCTCCCGTGATGCAGGATGAGATTTTTGGACCGATTCTGCCGGTGATCGAATATGATCAGGTGGAAGAGGCGATCCGATTCGTCAATCGCCGTCCCAAGCCGCTGGCGCTGTATCTGTTTTCCCGATCAGACGAGGTACAGAAGAGGGTGCTGGAAGAGACCTCCTTTGGCGGCGGCTGTGTGAATGATACGATCATGCATATGGCGTCCCCGTATTTGCCTTTTGGCGGGGTGGGTGAGAGCGGAATCGGCGGCTACCACGGTCAAGCCGGGTTTGAGCTGTTTTCCCATCAAAAAAGCGTGTTGAAGCAGACGACCTTGTTCGACCTTCCGTTCCGGTATCCTTTTACAAAGGATGCTTTGAAAAAAATGAAGCGTTTCTTGAAATAATGCAATGTGTGAACGAATCCCCTGTCAAAATGGACGGGGATTTTTGTGTTTTTGTGGCTTGTGAGAAAAAAGCTCTTTCCACACGCGTGAAAGTATGGTAAGAATCAAGTATACGTTTTGCAGGATTTCCTTCATGTTATTCTTAGCGAGAAGGAAAAGCTTCTTTGGGGGAGGGGCCGATGTGCCGCTGGAATCGTTGATCAAGGAAAAGCTTGCGCAATTGTCGCCCGGCCAGAAAAAGGTGGCGGACTTTTTGTTGATGCGGCCGGAGCAAGCGGCGTTTTTGACTGCCGTACAGCTTGGCAAGGAAGCGGAGGTAAGCGAGACAACGGTGATCCGGCTTTCGTATGCGCTTGGCTTCAACGGATTTTCCGACCTGCAGGCACGGATTCAGCGAGAAGTGCTGAGAACGAGTGGAGGGACGGCTCCACAACCGAGTGCGATGAATGAGGCGGGAGAGGGGCAAGGCGGGCTGACTGCAGTAGCCGAACGGGACATTGAGATCATCAGGCAGCTTGCTGCAACGGTGAATGAAGCCGACATCTGGAAAGCGGTTGACTGGCTATGGTCTGCCGATCAGGTGATGGTATCGGGCTATCGCGCTTCCTTCGGGCCGGCCCATTGGCTGTCGTTCATGCTGAGCCAGTGCCGCGGGAACGTCCAGCTACAGCAGGGAGGGGGCGACATGCTGGAAAAAGTCAGCACCATGACCAGCAGCTCCGTACTGTTTGTCCTGTCATACCCGCGCTACAGCAAGGAAGCGGTACAGACGGCGGAATGCGCCAAACGGCATGGCGTTCGCATCATTGCGGCTACAGACCGCCCGCTATCACCTGTTGGACAGCTTGCTGATCTCACCTTCACCACGGAAGAGAATCACGCTTCCATGTTCAACTCCATCGCAAGTGTTTTGAGTTTGTTGAACCTGATCATGGCGGGCATTGCACAGAAGCATCAGGAGAGCGTACAGGCTCGTTCGCAAGAGCTGGAGAAGCTGTACGCTGCACACGCCATTTATGTAGAATAAACCATTACGGGAGGGTATGTTCATGAAAGCAGACAAAATCGTATTGCGCAGAATGCAGCTGGATTTGAAAGCACCGTTTCAAACAAGCTTTGGTACGACAACGGTGAAGGACTTTTATGTGACCGAGGTACATACCAAGGATCATATCGGCTATGGCGAGTGCGTCGCTGACCTCGATCCGCTGTACAGCGAGGAAACCGTCGGAACGTGCTGGCACATCTCCGAGGATTTCCTCATCCCGTGGCTGTTTGAGCAAGGAGAGTTCGCTCATCCCGATGACATCAGCAAGCTGTTCGCACCGATCCGCCGCAACAATATGGCCAAGTCGGCGCTCGAAGGCGCGTATTGGGATCTGTTCGCCAAGCAGCAAGGCATCTCGTTGGCTAAGGCGATCGGTGGCACCAAGGAAAAAATCGATGTGGGCGTCAGCATCGGCATCCAGAAAACGCTCGACGACATGTTCCGCCTGGTGGACACATTCCTCAACCAAGGCTACCGCCGGATGAAAATCAAGATCAAGCCGGGACAGGACGTCGAGGTGATGACCGCGCTGCGTGAAAAATTCGGCGACATCCCGATGATGGCGGACGCCAATTCCGCCTATACACTCGATGACATTGACATTTTCAAGGAGCTTGACAAGCTGAACCTGCTGATGATCGAGCAGCCGCTTGCCCATGACGATATTTTTGACCATGCCAAGCTGCAAAAGCAGCTGAAAACACCAATCTGTCTCGACGAAAGCATCCACTCTGTGGAGGACGCGCGCAAAGCGATCGAGATGGGCAGTACCCGCACGATCAATATCAAGATCGGCCGCGTCGGCGGCATCACGGAAGCAAAGAAAATCCACGACCTGTGCGAAGCGCACAACATTCCGGTCTGGTGCGGCGGGATGCTCGAATCAGGGATCGGCCGTGCCCACAACATCGCGATCACTTCACTGTCGAATTTCAAAATCCCGGGCGATACGTCCGGCTCGTCGCGCTACTGGAACGAGGACATTATCAATCCAGAGGTCATCGTCTCCCCGGACGGCACAATCACCGTTCCGACCGAGCCGGGAATTGGCTACCAGCCCGTGCCAGCGCTTCTGGACAAATATACCGTTGCGAAAAAGGAATATGTCAAAGGGTAACCGCGAGCAAGCGAACCGCTGATGATCATTCAGTGGTTCGCTGTTTACATTGACAAACCAAAACTCCAGACCTATAATATACCTACCAGGGTATGGTGAAAGGGGTGTCCGGCATGCAAGCCAAATACGACGAAAAAATCCAAAACCGCTTGAAACGCGTTGAGGGCCAAATTCGCGGGGTGCTCAGCATGATGGAACAGCAAAAGGACTGCAAGGAAGTGGTGAGCCAGCTATCCGCTGTGCGCTCTGCTGTCGATAAAGCAATCGCCGTAATCGTTGCAGAAAACCTGGCCAGCTGCATTCGGGAAGAGAACGATGAAGGCCGGGATGCGGAAAAAATGGTGAATGAAGCGATCCAGCTTTTGGTGAAGAGCAGGTAACACCGAAGCCAACGCGTGATTGAAAATAGGAATATGCCGAAAGGGGCTGATCTTGCAAAGAGCGATTTTTGCAAGCCAGCCCTTTGTTTTATTGCTCCGGGTTCCTGAGCTGGCAAACAGAAAAAAGCACTGAGATTTTTCGCATCTCAGTGCTTTTTTGCAGCTCTTTCAGCTGATGGTCTGTTTTTGCGCATCCTCGGCAAAGC